>JBEPXW010000189.1:0-4722 GCA_041641715.1 Pseudomonadota bacterium | reverse complement strand
CGGTGGACGCGGGCGACGTGGCTCTCGACCTGACGGACGACGGCGCCGCCAACCGCGCCGCGATCCGCGAGGCGGTGGCAGCGGTGCGCGCGGCGGGTGCGGCGCCTCTGCTGATCGGCGGCGACGACTCGGTGCCGATCCCGTTCTTCGAGGGCTTCGCCGGCGACTCGGTCTGGATCGTCCAGGTCGACGCCCATCTCGACTGGCGCGACGAGGTCGACGGCGTCACGCACGGCTTCTCCTCGACCATGCGCCGGGCCTCGGAGATGGGCCAGGTCGCCGGCATCGTGCAGATCGGCGCCCGCGGCGTCGGCTCGGCGCGGGCGGGCGAGGTCGCGGCGGCCGAGGCCTGGGGCGCCCGCCTCTTCCCCATGCGCCGGGTCCATGCTGAGGGACTCGCCCCCGCGCTCGCTGCCGTGCCCGAGGGCGCGCGGGTGATCCTCACCATCGACGTGGACGGCCTCGACCCCGCGCTCTGCCCGGGCGTGCTGGCGCCGGCCTTCGGCGGCCTCGGCTACCAGCAGATGCTCGACCTCTTCGAGGGGCTCGCGGCCCGCGCCACCGTCGTCGGCGCGACGCTGGTCGAGTACGTCGCGGCGCAGGACCCCGCCGGCCTCGGCGCCCAGGCGGCGGCGCGGCTCCTCTGCAACCTGATGCCGGTCATGGGGCGGCGTTAACCATGAATCGCGTCCACGACGCGAATCCAGTGATTTCAATGTGTTGACCCCCTGTCCACGCGTGGACAGGGTCGCCTACCCGATCACCAGCGCCCTGAAGTCGTTGACATTGGTCAGCGTCGGCCCGGTCACCACCTGGTCGCCGAGCGCCGCGAAGAAGCCGTGGCCGTTGTTCTCGCGCAGCTCCGCCCGCGGGTCCAACCCGGCGGCCCGGGCGCGGGCAAGCGTGTCCGGCCCCATGACGGCCCCCGCCACCTCCTCGGCCCCGTCCACCCCGTCGGTGTCGCAGGCGATGGCGTGGACCGGCAGGCCGTCGAGCGCGACGGCGAGCGAGAGCAGGAACTCGACGTTCCGGCCCCCCTTGCCCTTGCCCCGGAGCGTGACGGTGGTCTCGCCCCCCGTGAGCAGCACGCAGGGCGCGGGCAGCGGCTGCTCGTGGCGGAGCACCTGCCGGGCGATGCCGGCATGGACCTTGGCGACCTCGCGCGCCTCCCCCTCGATGGCGTCGCCGAGGATCATCGGCCGGTAGCCGGCCCCCCGCGCCACCTCCGCCGCCGCCTCGAGCGAGAGCTGCGGCGCGGCGATGATCCGGTTCCCCGCCCGCGCGAGGCGCGGGTCGCCGGGGTCCGGGCAGTCCTCGCCGCGACCGAGATGGACGCGCACGCTCTCCGGCACGTCGATGCCGTAATGCTCGAGGATGCCCAGCGCGTCGCGCGGGGTCGACTTCTCGCCGACCGTCGGCCCCGAGGCGATGACGGCCGGATCGTCCCCCGGCACATCGGAGATCAGGAGGCCGACGACGCGGGCGGGGTGCGCCGCCGACGCCAGCCGCCCGCCCTTGATGGCCGACAGGTGCTTGCGCACGACGTTCATCTCGCCGATGGCGGCGCCCGAGGCGAGCAGCGCCTCGTTCACCGCCTTCTTCTCGTCGAGCGTGATTCCGTCCGCCGGCAGCGTCATCAGCGCAGAGCCGCCCCCCGAGATCAGGGCGATCACCAGGTCGTCCTCGCCGAGGCCCGCCACCATGTCGAGGATGCGCCGCGCGGCGTCCGCGCCGGCCTCGTCGGGCACCGGGTGGGCGGCCTCGACGATCTCCACCTGCCGGCACGGCCGGGCATGGCCGTAGCGGGTGATGACGAGTCCCTCGAGCGGTCCCTGCCATACCGCCTCCAGCGCCTCGGCCATGCGGGCGGACGCCTTGCCGGCGCCGACGACGACGGTGCGGCCCCCGGGCCTCTCCGGCAGGTGACCGGCGAGCACCGCCATGGGGTCGGCCGCCGCGACGGCGGCGTCGAACATGGCGCGCAGCAGGTCTCGCGGCTCGCTCATGGCCCCTTATCAGCACGAGGGCGTCCCCTTGTCCACGTCTTCGGGCTTGTGCCGGCGTCCGCCGCCCGTCCATGCTTCCGCGCGACAGGGCGCGGAGCCCGGGAACCGGAACCACCGAGGGAGGACGGACATGGACAGGGAACGCTTCGAGAAAGGCCTCGAGAAGCGCAAGGTGACGCTCGGGGCCGACTACGTGGAGAAGACGCTGGCTTCGGCGGACGACTTCTCGCGGCCCTTCCAGGAGATGATGACCGAGTGGTGCTGGGGCTTCGGCTGGGGCGACGAGGCGATCCCGGCGAAGACCCGCTCGATGATGAACCTCACCATGATCGCCGCCCTCAACCGGATGCACGAGTGGGAGCTGCACCTGAACGGCGCCATCAACAACGGCGTGACCAAGGAGGAGCTGAGGGCGGTTATCCACGTCATCGCCATCTATTGCGGCGTGCCGGCCGGCGTCGAGTGCTTCCGCATCGCGAAGAAGGTGTTCGCCGAGCGCGGGATCTGAGCGAGGCCGGCGGCCGGCCCCGCGCGCCCTGTGCACATCGCACCGGGCCGCAAATGTCCGGATTCGTTGACGTTTCGGAATCGCATCGCGTGCGCGCGGGCGGTCGCTATCCCTTCGTCGCCACCGCGGGCGGCGTCTGGAGGCGCCGCGCGGCGGCCGCCTCCCGGTGCGAGATGTAGGTGACCGAGCCGACCACCACCGCGCCGCCGAGGACGACGAAGGGCTCGAGCGGCTCGTCGAAGAGGATCATGCCGAGGATCACGGCGAAGACGAGCTGCAGGAAGGTGAGCGGCTGCGTGACGGTCAGCGGCGCCGCCTCGAAGGCGCGCGTCAGCGTGTAGTGCCCGGCGGTGGCGAAGGCCGCCGTGAGGGCGAGCCAGGCGACCTCCTCGAGGCTCGGCGCGCGCCAGTAGAGGAGCGCCGCCGGCAGGAGCGCCAGCGTGCAGAAGAGCGACAGCATCGCCACGATCACCGAGGGGCTCGCCTCGCGCGTCAGCCCCTTCGCCATCAGGTAGGAGGCGGCGAAGAAGGGCGCCGTGCCCAGCATGGCGAGATGCCCGTCCGAGACCTCTGCGAAGCCCGGGCGCAGGATCAGCAGCACGCCCGCGAACCCGGCCAGCACCGCCATGATGCGGCGCATGTGCAGCACCTCGCCGAAGACCAGCGCCGCCCCGATGGTGACGAAGATCGGCGAGGTGTAGCCGAGCGCCGTGACCTCGGCGATCGGGATCCGCGCCATGGCGTAGAACCAGAGCAGCACCGCGCCGCCATGCAGCACCCCGCGCAGCACGAAGCGCCCCATCAGCGCCCGATCCGGCCATTCCTTGAGCAACGGCCGGAAGGCCGGCAGGATCAGGACGAGGCCGAGGCCGTAGCGGAGGAAGGCCGCCTGCGATGCCGGGATGTCCGAGCCGAGATGGCGCACGATCACCGTGACGCAGACGAACAGTAAGGTCGTCAGCACCATCCAGCCGATGCCGATGAGCGTCCGGTCACGGGGCTCGGCGGGAGCGATGGTCATGCGGTCATGGCTCCGTCGGTCGGGGTGCCGCAGGAAGCGGCATCGCCGCAGAGATCCCCGTCCTAGGGAAGGGCCTGGGGGTCCGCGCCGGCCCGCCGGGCTCAGATATCCAGGTTCTCGACCGAAAGGGCGTTGTCCTGGATGAACTGCCGGCGCGGCTCGACGATATCACCCATGAGGCGGGAGAAAATCTCGTCGGCATCCGCTATGTGATCGATTCTGACCTGCACCAGCGTGCGCGCCTCCGGGTCGAGCGTCGTCTCCCAGAGCTGGTCGGCGTTCATCTCGCCGAGACCCTTGTAGCGCTGAAGCGAGACGCCCTTCTCGCCCTCGGCCATGATGGTGTCGAGAAGATCCGTCGGCGCGCGGATCGCCACCTCGCGCTCCTTGCGGCCGAGCCGGGCGGGCTCGGCGTATGTCTCGCGGAGCGCGTCGCTCATGGCGACGAGGCGCCGCGCCTCGGCGGAGCGGAGCGCGAAGCCGTCGATCGCGTGGATGTGGGCGACGCCGCGCAGGATGCGGGTGAAGCGCACGCCGCCGTCGCTCGTGGGCGCGCCCTGCCAGCCCCGCTCGGTTTCGGGCGCGAGGGTGTCGAGGCGTTCGGCGACCGTGGCCGCCTCCTTCTCGGTAATGCCGGGGCGGAGCACGCCGGCGATCGCCATCTGCTCGAGGATGAAGCGCGGGTAGTTGGTCGGGAAGCTGTTGAGCAGCCCGCGCACCCGGCGCGCCTCCTCAACCAGCCTCCGCAGGTCCTCGCCGCCGACCTGGGTGCCCGAGGCCAGCGTCAGCACGGCGCCCTCGATGCCCTCGCCGGTCAGATAGTCCTCGAGCTCGCGGTAGTCGAGGCAGTAGCGCGAGCTGTTGCGCCGCGTGACCTTATAGAGGGGCGGCTGGGCGATGTAGAGGTAGCCGTCCTCGATGAGCTCGGGCATCTGCCGGTAGAAGAAGGTGAGCAGCAGCGTCCGGATATGGGCGCCGTCCACGTCGGCGTCCGTCATGATGATGATCCGGTGGTAGCGGAGCTTCGCGATGTCGAACTCCTCGCGGCCGATGCCCGTCCCGAGGGCCGTGATAAGGGTGCCGATCTCCTGACTCGACAGCATCTTGTCGAAGCGGGCACGCTCGACGTTCAGGATCTTGCCGCGGAGCGGCAGGACGGCCTGGTTCTGGCGCGAGCGTCCCTGCTT
>JBEPXW010000188.1:1200-4763 GCA_041641715.1 Pseudomonadota bacterium | reverse complement strand
CCCTTCCTCGACATGATCTCGATCGTGGTGCTCTCGGGCGTCGTCACCGCCGGAGTCGGGCTCATCTTCGGCCTGCCCTCGCTCAGGGTGAAGGGCTTCTACCTCGCGGTGACCACGCTCGCGGCGCAGTTCTTCCTGATCTGGATGTTCAACAAGTGGGGGTGGTTCTACAACTACTCCGCCACCGGCCAGATCTCGGCGCCCGAGCACACCTTCCTCGGCATGGTGATCACCTCGCCCGCGGTCGAGCCCTGGCTGGCCTATCTCTTCGCGCTTTCCTTCCTCTTCGTCTTCGCCTGGGTTGCGCGCAACCTCGTGCGCGGGCGCGTCGGGCGGCAGTGGATGGCGATCCGCGACATGGACATCGCCGCCGACATCATCGGCGTCAATCCGATGATGGCGAAGCTGACCGCCTTCGCCATCTCGTCCTTCTACATCGGCATGGCGGGCGCGCTCTACCTCGTGGTCTGGAAGGGGGCGGCCGAGGGCACGGAGGCCTTCGGCATCAACGTCTCCTTCTTCGTGCTCTTCTCGATCATCATCGGCGGGCTCGGCTCGATCCTCGGCTCGCTGATCGGGGCTGCGTTTTTCGCGCTCCTGCCGGTCTTCTTCAAGAATGTGCTCGTCGAGGGCTTCGGCTGGCCCACCGACATCGCCCAGCACACCCAGACGACGCTGATCGGCGCGCTCATCATCTTCTTCCTGATTGTCGAGCCGCACGGAATCGCGGCACTCTGGCGCACGGCGAAGGAGAAGCTACGCCTCTGGCCCTTCCCTCACTGACGGGCGGGGCGTCCCGGCCCCTCGCGGGGCCCCATAAACGGTCCAACACGGGAGGACACGGACATGAGACTCACCAGACTGGCCGTCGCGGCGGCGACGGCGTTCGCGATGTCGGCGCCGGCCTATGCCGACCTCGTATTCCCGATGCTCAGCTACCGCACGGGCCCCTACGCGCCGAACGGCATCCCCTTCGCCGACGGCTACAACGACTACCTCACGCTCATAAACGAGCGCGACGGCGGCATCGGCGGCGTCCCGATCGAGCCGCGCGAGTGCGAGACCGCCTACAACACCGACAAGGGCGTCGAGTGCTACGAAGCGCTCAAGGGCGAGGGCGCGCTCTCGTTCCAGCCGCTCTCGACGGGCATCACCTACCAGCTGATTCCGCGCGCCGGCGAGGACGAGATCCCGATCCACTCGATGGGCTACGGCCGCACCTCGGCCGCCAACGGCAAGGTGTTCAAGTGGATCTTCAACTTCCCCGGCACCTACTGGGACGCCGCCTCGATCATCGTCAAGCACATCCTCGAGCAGGAGGGCGGCGATATATCGGGCAAGAAGCTGGCGCTCGTCTACCACAACTCGGCCTACGGCAAGGAGCCGATCCGCACGCTGGAGGAGCTGGCCGAGAAACACGGCTATGAGCTGATGCTGCTGCCCGTCGACCACCCCGGCCAGGAGCAGAAGGCCACCTGGCTGCAGGTCCGCAAGGAGCAGCCCGACTATGTGATCATGTGGGGCTGGGGCGTGATGAACCAGGTCGCCGTGCAGGAGGCCGCGAACATCCGCTATCCGATGGACCACTTCATCGGCGTCTGGTGGTCGGCCTCCGAACATGACGTGAAGCCGGCCGGCGCGGGCGCCGACGGCTACAAGGCCATCGCCTTCCACGGCGTCGGCGACGACTACCCGATCTACGACGACCTGAAGGAGTACGTCTACGACGCGGGCCTCGCCGCGGGCGACGGCTCGAACCCCGGCACGGTGCTCTACAACCGCGGCATGGTCGCGGCCATGTGGGCCGTCGAGGCGGCGCGCACCGCGCAGGAGATGCACGGGGTCAAGGACATAACCCCGGCGCAGATGCGCGACGGCTTCGAGAACCTCGATGTCGGCGAGGAGCGCCTGACCGAGCTGGGTCTGCCCGGCTTCACCGTGCCGGTCGAGGTGACCTGCGCCAACCACGGCGGCCCCGGCCTCGGCGCCATCCAGCAGTGGGACGCCGAGGCGCAGGAGTGGTCGCTCATCACCGACTACATCCCGGCCGATCGCGCGGTTGTGGACCCCCTGATCCAGGAGGACTCCATGGCCTATGCCGAGGAGAACAACATCACCCCGCGCGAGTGCGCCGAGGAGGTTGCCATGTCGCGTGGCGAGATCATCTCGGAGATCCGCGCCATGCAGTCTCGCCTCGGCGAGCTGCTGGACATGCTGGAAAACATGTAAGCCGAGTGGGGCCGCCCCTGAGGGGGCGGCCCCTTTCATTCGTTTGGTGATTGCGAAACGAGGCCCGCGCCCGGGGGCGGCGGGCGGCACGAGAGGCAAAGCATGCTCGACACGGCGAAGTCCGAGACGCTGCTCGAGGTCAACAACATCGAGGTGATCTACAACCACGTGATCCTCGTCCTGAAGGGCGTCTCGCTGAGCGTGCCGAAGGGCGGCATCGTGGCGCTGCTCGGCGGCAACGGCGCGGGCAAGACCACCACGCTCAAGTCGGTCTCCAACCTGCTCCAGTCCGAGCGCGGCGAGGTCACCAAGGGCTCGATCGTCTACCGCGGCGAGCGCGTCGCCGACCTCTACCCGGCGGCGCTCGTCGAGCGCGGCGTCATCCAGGTGATGGAGGGCCGGCACTGCTTCGAGCACCTGACCGTCGAGGAGAACCTCTTGACCGGCGCCTACACCCGCAAGGACCCGCGCGCCGAGATCCAGCGCGACCTCGACCTCGTCTACAGCTACTTCCCCCGCCTCAAGGAGCGCCGCCGCGCCCAGGCGGGCTACACCTCGGGCGGCGAGCAGCAGATGTGCGCCATCGGCCGCGCGCTGATGAGCCGGCCCGAGACGATCCTCCTCGACGAGCCCTCCATGGGCCTTGCCCCGACGCTGGTCGAGGAGATCTTCGAGATCGTCCACGGCCTCAACGAGAACGAGGGCGTGAGCTTCCTGCTCGCCGAGCAGAACACCAACGTGGCGCTCCGCTTCGCCCATTACGGCTACATCCTCGAGAACGGTCGCGTGGTCATGGACGGCCCGGCGGACGAGCTGCGCGAGAACCCGGACGTCAAGGAGTTCTACCTCGGCATGTCCGAGTCGGGGCGCACCAGCTTCCGCGAGGTCCGCTCCTACCGCCGCCGCAAGCGCTGGCTGAGCTGAGACCCCGCGCGGCCCGCCCCCGCGGGCGCCCGAACGCGACAGATGCGAGGCCCACCATGTCCGAGCACTTCGACGATCTCGAGACCCGAGACCCTGCGGCACGCGAGGAGTCGCTCTTCCAGTGCCTGCGCGCACAGATCGCCGAGGCGCGCGACAGGGCCCCGGGGCTCGCCCGCCACCTCGACGGCGTCGATCCCGAGGGCGTGACCGACCGCGCGGCGCTCGCCCGGCTCCCGGTCCTGCGCAAGTCGGCGCTGATCGAGATGCAGGCGACCGATCCGCCCTTCGGCGGCCTCACCACGCGCCCGCCCCGGGACTTCGACCACGTCTTCCAGTCGCCCGGGCCGATCTACGAGCCCGGCATGAGCTCGGTGCCCGACTGGTGGCGCATCGCCCGGGCGCTCTTCGCC
>JBEPXW010000188.1:0-1190 GCA_041641715.1 Pseudomonadota bacterium | reverse complement strand
CGCCGGGTTCCGCGAGCGCGACATCGTCCACAACGCCTTCGCCTACCACCTGACCCCGGCGGGCCACATGCTGGAATCGGCGGCGAAGGCGCTCGGCTGCACGGTGATTGCCGGCGGCGTCGGCAACTCCGAGGCGCAGACCGCCGCCGCCGCCCATGCCGGCGCCAGCGGCTATGTCGGCACGCCCGACTTCCTCAAGGTGATGCTCGACAAGGCCGCCGAGCTCGGCCGCGACCTCTCCGGCATCCGCCGCGCCTGGGTCTCGGGCGGGCCGCTCTTCCCCTCGCTCCGCAAGGACTACGAGGACCGCGGCATCGCCTGCCTGCAGGGCTACGCCACCGCGGATGTCGGCCTCATCGCCTACGAGTCGCCGGCCATGGAGGGCATGATCGCGGACGAGGGCGCGATCCTCGAGATCGTCCGCCCCGGCACCGGCGACCCGGTGCCCGAGGGCGAGGTCGGCGAGGTGCTGGTCACGGTCCTGAACGCCGACTACCCGCTGATCCGCTTCGCCACCGGCGACCTCTCCGCCATCATGCCCGGGCAGAGCCCCTGCGGCCGCACCAACGTGCGGATCAAGGGCTGGATGGGCCGCGCCGACCAGACCACCAAGGTCAAGGGCATGTTCGTGCGCCCCGAGCAGGTCGCCGAGATCCTCCGCCGCCACCCGGAGGTGGCGAAGGCGCGCCTCACCGTGACCCGCGAGGGCGAGCAGGACGCGATGACGCTGGCGGTCGAAGCCGAGGACGCGGGCGCGGACCTTGACGCACGCGTGGGCGAGACCATGCAGGCGGTGCTCAAGCTGCGCGGCGCGGTGACGGTGGAGACGCCCGGCACGCTGCCGAACGACGGCAAGGTGATCGACGACACCCGCAAGTTCGACTGAGCGCGGCATGGAGCCGGGCTTCGACCTTCGCACCGGCCTCATGGCCGTCGGGTTCATCCTCCTCGTCGGCATGTCCATGTGGCACCGGATGCGGCTCCAGCGCGAGATGGGGGCCTTGCCCGACGACGTGCGCGAGCGGCTTGGCTGGATCTGGACAGGCGAGATCTCCGACCGCCGCCACCGCCGCCTCATGGCGCGCCGCCTGCTGATCCGCGGCCTGCCCGGATGGGTGCCGCTCTCGGAGGAGGGCCGGCGCGACCTGTTCTGGCACCGCGCCTTCGCCCTCGCCGCGGGTGTCTACCTG
>JBEPXW010000187.1:0-4769 GCA_041641715.1 Pseudomonadota bacterium | reverse complement strand
GCGACAATGTCAGCTTCAAGGTGGAGCTGATCGCGCCGATCGCCATGGAGGAGCGGCTGCGCTTCGCCATCCGCGAGGGCGGCCGCACCGTCGGCGCCGGCGTCGTCGCCAATATCATCGAGTGACGTGACAGCGGGCGGCGGCCTCTGGGCCGCCGTTTCTTCACCCGCGAGCCCGAGAGGCGAGAGAAATGCAAGGCCAGAACATTCGGATCCGGCTCAAGGCCTTCGATCACCGCGTGCTGGACGCCAGCACGGCGGAGATCGTGAACACGGCCAGGCGGACCGGCGCCCAGGTACGCGGGCCCATCCCGCTGCCGAACAAGATCGAGAAGTTCACGGTGCTGCGCGGCCCTCACATCGACAAGAAGAGCCGCGAGCAGTTCGAGATCCGCACCCACAAGCGGCTGCTCGACATCGTCGATCCGACGCCCCAGACGGTGGACGCGCTCATGAAGCTCGACCTTGCCGCCGGCGTCGATGTCGAGATCAAGCTCTGAGGAGGGCGTGATGCGCTCTGGAGTCATTGCCAGGAAGGTGGGCATGACCCGGCTCTTCATGGAGGACGGGCGGCAGGTTCCTGTCACCGTCCTGCAGATGGAGAAGGTTCAGGTCGTCGCCCAGCGTCTGCCCGAGAAGGACGGCTACGCCGCCGTCCAGCTCGGTGCCGGCACCGCCAAGCCGAAGAACACCACCAAGCCGCTGCGCGGCCACTTCGCCAAGGCGAATGTCGAGCCAAAGCGCCGCCTGGTGGAGTTCCGTGTCTCGCCCGAGAACATGATCGGCGTGGGCGAGGAGATCACGGCCGATCATTACTTCGAGGGCCAGTATGTCGACGTGGCCGGAGTGAGCATCGGCAAGGGTTTTGCCGGGACCATGAAGCGCCATAACTTCGGCGGTCTTTTCGCCACCCACGGCGTCTCGGCGAGCCACCGCAGCCAGGGCTCGACCGGCGGCGCCCAGGATCCGGGCAAGGTCTGGAAGGGCAAGAAGATGGCCGGCCACATGGGCTCGGAGCGGGTCACCGTGCAGAACCTGCAGGTGGTCAGGACGGACGCCGAGCGCGGCCTGATCATGGTCAAGGGTGCGGTGCCGGGCGCCAAGGGCGGCTGGGTCACCGTCAAGGACGCGGCCAAGAAGCCGGAGCCGGAGAACGCGATCCTGCCCGCGGCCCTCAAGTCCCAGGCCGAGGAGGCTGCACGCGCCGCCGAGAAGGCGGCCGAGGAGGCCGCGGCGGCCGAGGCCGAGGCCGAGGCGCGCCGCCAGGCCGAGGAGGCGGCGCAGCAGGAGGCAGCGCTGAAGCAGGCCGAGGAGGAGCTCAAGTCCGACAAGGACGAGGGCGGCGGCGCCGGCGATTCCGCCGAGGGAGGCGAGGACAAATGAAATCCGACGTGATCAACCTCGACGCCGGCAAGGCGGGCTCGATCGAGCTCCCGGACGCGGTGTTCGGGCTCGAGCCGCGGCCGGACATCCTGCACCGGGTCGTGCGCTGGCAGCTCGCCCGGCGCCAGGCAGGTACGCACAACTCGCTGACGCGCAGCGAGACGAGCTACTCGAGCCAGAAGATCTACCGCCAGAAGGGCACCGGCCGGGCGCGTCACGGCTCGAAGGGCGTGAACCTGATGCGCCACGGCGGCACCACCAAGGGGCCGCACCCGCGCAGCCACGCCCACGATTTGCCGAAGAAAGTCCGGCGGCTCGGCCTCAAGATGGCGCTCAGCGCGAAGGCGAAGGCCGGCGAGCTGATCGTCATCGACGAGGCAAAGCTCGACCAGCCGAAGACCAAGGCGCTGGCCGAGAAGGTCTCGAAGCTCGGCTGGGCGAGGGCGCTGGTGATCGACGGGCAGGCGCTCGACGAGAACTTCGCCCGCGCGGCGCGCAACCTCGACGGACTCGACGTGCTGCCGAGCCAGGGCGCGAATGTCTACGACATCCTGCGTCGCGACGTGGTCGTCCTAACCAAGGCCGGGGTGGAAGCGCTGGAGGCGCGCCTGAAATGACCGCGAAGGCAGAGCTCTACGACGTGATCCGGCGTCCCGTGATCACCGAGAAATCGACCCGCGCCTCGGAGCAGAACGCGGTCGTCTTCGAGGTGCGCAAGGATGCGAACAAGCCGCTGATCAAGGAGGCTGTGGAATCGCTCTTCGGCGTCAAGGTGAAGGCGGTGAACACGACCCTCACCAAGGGCAAGGTGAAGCGGTTCCGTGGCCGCCCCGGCCGGCGGCCGGACTTCAAGAAGGCCTATGTGACCCTCGAGGAGGGGCACATGATCGACGTGACGACGGGCCTCTGACCCAGGGGCTCCCGAGCCAAGAGCAACGGAAGACAGCAAGATGGCGTTGAAAACCTACAATCCGGTGACGCCGGGCCAGCGCGGGCTGGTTCTGATCAACCGTTCGGAACTCTGGAAGGGCCGTCCCGTCAAGTCCCTCACCGAGGGCCTGACGAAGAAGGGCGGGCGCAACAACTCCGGACGGATCACGGCGCGCCGGCGCGGCGGCGGAGCCAAGCGGCTCTACCGCATCGTCGACTTCAAGCGGCGCAAGTTCGACGTGCCCGGCACGGTCGAGCGGATCGAGTACGATCCGAACCGCACCGCCTTCATCGCGCTCATCCGCTACGAGGACGGTGAGCAGGCCTACATCCTGGCGCCCCAGCGTCTCGCAGTGGGCGACAAGGTGGTCTCGGGCGAGAAGGTCGACATCAAGCCTGGCAACGCCATGCCCTTCGTTGGCATGCCGGTCGGCACGATTGTGCACAATGTCGAACTGAGGCCCGGCGCCGGCGGCAAGCTGGCGCGCGCCGCGGGCACCTATGCCGCCTTCGTAGGCCGTGACGGCGGCTACGCGCAGCTCCGGCTCTCCTCGGGCGAGATGCGCATCGTGCGCCAGGAATGCATGGCGACCGTCGGCGCCGTCTCGAACCCGGACAACGCCAACACCAACATCGGCAAGGCGGGCCGCACCCGCTACAACGGCAAGCGGCCCGCGGTGCGCGGCGTGGCGATGAACCCGATCGACCACCCGCATGGCGGCGGCGAGGGTCGCAGCTCGGGCGGCCGGCACCCGGTCACGCCCTGGGGTCAGCCCACCAAGGGTCACCGGACCCGCCACAACAAGGCCACCCAGAAATATATCCTGCGCTCGCGCCACCAGCGCCGCAAGGGCGCGTAAGGAGACCCAGAGATGCCACGTTCCGTCTGGAAGGGCCCCTTCGTCGACCCCCACGTGCTGAAGAAGGCACAGAAGTCGCGCGAGTCGGGCCGCAACGAGGTGATCCGGACCTGGTCGCGCCGGTCGACCATCCTGCCGCAGTTCGTCGGCCTCACCTTCGGTGTCTACAACGGCAAGAAGCACGTCCCCGTGAGCGTCACGGAGGAGATGATCGGCCACAAGTTCGGCGAGTTCGCGCCGACCCGCACCTTCGCGGGCCACGCGGCCGACCGCAAAGCGAAGCGGAGATAAGCGATGGGCAAGGAGAAGAACCCCCCGCGCATCGCGGACAACGAGGCGATGGCCGTCAACCGCATGATGCGCACGAGCCCGCAGAAGCTGAACCTGGTGGCCGCGATGATCCGCGGCAAGCCGGTCGACAAGGCCCTGGCGATGCTGACCTTCTCGAAGAAGCGCGTCGCCGGTGACGTCAGGAAGACGCTGCAGTCCGCGGTCGCCAACGCCGAGAACAACCACGGCCTCGACGTCGACGAGCTGGTGGTCGCGGAGGCGTGGGTCGGCAAGAACCTGGTGATGAAGCGCGGCCGGCCGCGGGCGCGCGGCCGCTTCGGGCGGATCGAGAAGCCGTTCAGCCAGCTCACCATCAAGGTCCGGCAGGCAGAGGAGCAGGCCTAATGGGACAGAAGGTCAATCCGGTCGGGCTGCGCCTCGGCATCAACCGCACCTGGGACAGCCGCTGGTTCGCCGACACCAAGGAGTACGGCGACCTGCTGCACGAGGATCTCGCCATCCGCGAGTACATCAAGAAGACGTGCGCCCAGGCCGGCGTCAGCCGCGTCGTGATCGAGCGCCCGCACAGGAAGTGCCGGGTGACGATCCATACCGCGCGCCCGGGCGTGATCATCGGCAAGAAGGGCGCCGACATCGAGAAGCTGCGGCGCAAGCTCGGCGAGTTCACCAAGTCCGAGCTGCACCTCAATATCGTCGAGATCCGCCGCCCCGAGCTCGACGCGCAGCTCGTGGCCGAGAACATCGCCCAGCAGCTCGAGCGCCGCGTCTCGTTCCGCCGCGCGATGAAGCGCGCCATGCAGAACGCGATCCGCATGGGGGCCCAGGGTGTGCGCATCAACGCAGCCGGCCGCCTCGGCGGCGCCGAGATCGCGCGCACCGAATGGTACCGCGAGGGCCGCGTGCCGCTGCACACGCTGCGCGCCGACATCGACTACGCCATCGCCGAGGCCAAGACCGCCTACGGCGTCATCGGCATCAAGGTGTGGATCTTCAAGGGCGAGATCCTCGAGCATGACCCGCAGGCCCGCGACCGGCGCCAGCAGGAGATCCAGGAGGGCGGCGGCGGCTTCCGCCCGAACCGCTGAGGCCCGCTGAGGAGTAGAAGAGATGCTTTCGCCGAAGCGCACGAAATTCCGCAAGCAGCACAAGGGCCGCATCCATGGCGTGGCCAAGGGCGGCTCCGAGCTGAACTTCGGCTCCTACGGCCTCAAGGCGATGGAGCCCGAGCGCGTCACCGCCCGCCAGATCGAGGCGGCGCGGCGCGCGATCACGCGCGCAATGAAGCGCCAGGGCCGCGTCTGGATCC
>JBEPXW010000186.1:0-4770 GCA_041641715.1 Pseudomonadota bacterium | reverse complement strand
GACTCGGCGCTCTACTCCGGCTACGCGGTGCCGCCGTATTACGACAGCCTGATCGGCAAGCTGATCTGCTTCGGCCAGACCCGCACCGACTGCCTGCTGCGTGTCAAGCGCGCCCTCGGCGAACTGGTTGTGGACGGCATCGACACCACTGCGCCTCTCTTCCACGCGCTCCTCCAGGACGACGACGTCCGCGCCGGGCGCTACAACATCCACTGGCTCGAGAACTGGCTGGCGAAGGAGCTGGAGTGAGCGGGCGGAGCGCCGGCCCGGCTCCCTGAGGGGAGCACGCCGGCGCTCTGAAAATCCGCCCCCTACTCCGACAGTGCTGAATCGCAACCGCCCGGTTTCTGCTATCGTCGTCTCGATGAAGGACGGAGAATCACCGGAAGTCCTGCTGACCCCCGCGCTTCTCCTGCGCGCCTACGCCGCGGGCGTCTTCCCGATGGCCGACAGTGCCGAGAGCGAGGAGATCTTCTGGGTCGACCCGCGCCGCCGGGGCATCATCCCGCTCGAGGGCTTCCACCTGCCGCGCTCGCTGCGCCGGCGGCTCCGGCGCGACGACTATCGCGTGCGCGTCGACACCGCCTTCGAGGCCGTGATCGAGGGGTGCGCCGAGCGCCCGGAGACCTGGATCAACGACACCATCCGCCAGCTCTACGCCGACCTGTACCGCATGGGTCACGCCCACTCGATCGAGGTCTGGACGGGCGGCGAGCTCGCCGGCGGGCTCTATGGCGTGCGCCTCGGCGCCGCCTTCTTCGGCGAGAGCATGTTCAGCCGCGTGCCCGACGCCTCGAAGATCGCGCTGGCCTACCTGGTGGCGCGGCTGAAGGCGGGCGGATTCGTCCTGCTCGACACGCAGTTCACCACCCACCATCTCGAGCGCCTCGGCGCCCGCACCGTGCCCCGGGCCCGCTATCACCGGCTGCTCGACGCCGCGGTGACGCGGGCGGCGGACTTCTACTCGCTCGCGGCGGACGCCTCGGCCGAGGACGTCGTGCAGCTCATCACCCAGACGTCGTAACGCGGGTGATCCATCGCCGAGAGCGCCGGGCTCTCCGCGAACATCCAGCCGGCGAACACCGGCTCCGCCTCCGGGTCCTGCGTGTCCCAGATCTTCACATACGCCTTGGTGCCGTGCTCCGCGTTGTCCTCCGGCGCGCGGCAGGCCTCGAGCCGGACGCGCAGGCGGTCGAGCATCGCGTCCTTGCCGGCCGCGATCTCCACCGTCTGGCTCTGCCCCGTCATCTTGTCGAGCTGGCGCATCCGCGCGCCCGGCCGCAGAACGGTCTCGACCGGCTCGATCCGCTGGGGCACGACCGGCGCCTCCGGCGTGGCGAAGGGGGCCGGCTGGAAACGCTCGCCGCGCGGCACGACGCCCTCGGAATCGGGCTCCACCTCGCCATGCGGCGTCAGCGGCTCGAGCGTCTCGGTGATGATGCCACCGTTCTGGCTGCTCCCCTGGCCCTCGTCCTGCGGCTGCTGCGCGGCGGCGGCCGGCACGATCAGCGCCGCCAGCGCCAGCCCCGCCACGGGTGCGATGAGGCGCGCCCGGGTCACTGGCTCTCCGATGAGCCGCCGATGAACTTCCCGATCAGGTCGCCCACATTGACGGAGCTTTGCGTGTAGGTGATCTCGTCGCCGGGCTCCAGCATTAGCTCCGCCCCGCCCGGCTCGATGGCGACGTAGGGGTCGCCCAAAAGACTCGCCGAGGTGATCTTCGCGAGCGAGTCCTCCGGAACCTCCACGTCGCTCTCCAGCACGAAGGTGACGTCGGCGTAGTAGGTCTTGGGGTCCAGTCCCATGTCCGCCACGCTGCCGACCTTCACCCCGGCGATGCGGACATCGCTGCCGACGCTGAGGCCTTCGGCCTTGCGGAACTTCGCGGTCAGCGCGTAGCCGCCGCCGCTGACGCCGATATCCGCCGTGTTCGCCGCGTAGACGAGGAATCCCCCCGCGGCGGCCAGCACGAAGGCGCCGATCAGGGTTTCGGCCGCGTTGCTCGCCATGCTCACTGCTCCGGCTGCCAGGCTTCGTAGTCGCCGGTGACGCGCGGGCGCTCGGAGACGGTCACCACGCTCCCCGGCGGGTGATAGGCCGCGGGCGTGCCGGTCAGGTTCGGCAGGTGCGGCTTCTCCCATTTCTTCCTCGGCAGCGGGTTCACGGTGGGCGGCTCGTCGTAGGTGTGATGCAGCCAGCCGTGCCAGTCCGCCGAGATGCGGCTGGATTCGCACTCGCCGTTGTAGATCACCCAGCGATGCTTGCCGTCGGCGGTCTGGTAGAACTGGTTGCCCTGCTCGTCCTCGCCGACCTTCTGGCCCTTGCGCGCGGTCCACACCCGGGTGCCGACCGTCTGGCCGTTCCACCAGGTGAAGATCTCGCGCAGGATGCCGGTCAGTGTTGCCATTCGATTCACTCCCGTGGCGCCGCGCGGACTATGGCCGACCGCGCGGCGCGCGTCCAGACTGCACCGCCTGTCACAGCGGCTCGAGATCACCCCCGGCCCGGATCGCCTCGAACTCCGCCGCGAAGGCGTCGAGCCGGCCCGCCGCGATCGCCGCGCGCAGGCCCGCCATCAGCTCCTGGTAATAGTGCAGGTTGTGCCAGGTCAGCAGCATCGACGAGATGATCTCCCCCGCCCGGAAGACATGGTGCAGATAGGCCCGGCTATAGCCCCGGCAGGCCGGGCAGCCGCAGTCCGGGTCGAGCGGCCGCGGGTCCGCCGCGTGGCGCGCGTTCTTCAGGTTCACCACGCCCCGCCGCGTGAAGGCCTGCCCCGTCCGGCCCGAGCGCGTCGGCAGCACGCAGTCGAACATGTCCACCCCGCGCCGGACCGCGCCGACGATGTCGTCCGGCTTGCCGACGCCCATGAGATAGCGCGGCGCCTCGCCCGGCAGCAGGTCCGCGGCGTAGTCCAGCACCGCGAACATCCGCTCCTGCCCTTCGCCGACCGCGAGCCCGCCAATGGCATAGCCGTCGAAGCCGATTTTCTCAAGCACTGCAGAAGATTCTTCTCGCAAATCCTTGAAAACGCTACCCTGCTGAATCCCGAACAGCGCGTGCCCCGGCCGTTCCCCGAACGCCTCGCGCGAGCGCCGCGCCCAGCGCATGGAAAGCCGCATCGACGCCGCCGCGGCGCCTTCCTCCACCGGCCACGGCGTGCACTCGTCGAACGCCATAACGATGTCCGAGCCCAGCGAACGCTGGATCTCCATGGACGACTCCGGCGTCAGCTCGTGCTCCGACCCGTCGATATGGCTGCGGAACCGCACGCCGTCCTCGCTCATGCGCCGAAGATCGGCCAGCGACATCACCTGGAACCCGCCCGAATCCGTCAGGATCGGCCGATCCCAGTTCATGAACCGGTGCAGCCCGCCGAGCTGCGCCACCCGCTCGGCCCCCGGCCGCAGCATCAGGTGGTAGGTGTTGCCGAGGACGATCTCCGCCCCCGTCGCCGCGACGCTCTCCGGCAGCATCGCCTTGACGCTCCCGGCCGTCCCGACCGGCATGAAGGCAGGCGTGCGGACCTCGCCCCGGGGCGTGACCATGCGCCCCGCCCGGGCGCGCCCGTCCCTCGCGTCGATCTGAAATCGGAAATCGCTCATCCGCTTTCTCTGGACTGAATTGCCGAGCGTTTCTATATGGTATTGGACGAAAGCCAAGAGGTCGGAAACCGCATGAACTACGAGAACCGCGAGACGACCGGCGCGCAGGAGGGCGAGCCGCTGATCCGGCCCTCCTCCACCGACCACCCGCTCTACGAGCCGGTGGTGGAGGCGTTGCGCGGCGTCTACGACCCGGAGATCCCGGTGAACATCTACGATCTCGGCCTCATCTACTACGTCGGGATCGACGAGGAGGGCGCGGTCGAGATCGACATGACGCTGACCGCGCCGGGCTGCCCCGTCGCGGGCGAGATGCCCGGATGGGTCGCCGACGCGGCCGAGGCGGTGCCCGGCGTGAAGCAGGCGGACGTCCGCCTCGTCTGGGACCCGCCCTGGGGCATGGAGATGCTGTCGGAGGAAGCGCGTCTCGAGCTCGGCCTGATCTGAGCCGGTGCCGCGCAAACGCCGGCGCCTGCCGGCAGTCCGGCTGCCTCCGGCTTCCGAGCCCCATTATCGCTCCGGCCGCGTCGCGCGACCGCACCCGTCTTGAGAATCTGCCGCCGGGCCCTTAATTTACATTGTCAGAAGCGACACGGGACCAGACCATGTTCGGCATTCCGGGCAACGCCCCGATCACCCTGACCCCCGCCGCCGAGAAGCAGGTCGCGCGGCTGATGGCCGACGGCACTGTGAAAGGCCTGCGCGTCGGCGTGAAGAAGGGCGGCTGCGCCGGTATGGAATACACCATGGAGACGGCGACCGAGGTCGGCGAGCACGACGCGGTGGTCGAGCAGGGCGAGGCGCGCGTCCTCATCGCCCCCATGGCGCAGATGTTCCTGTTCGGCACCGAGATCGACTATCAGAGCTCGCTGATCGAATCGGGCTTCGTCTTCAACAACCCGAACGTCTCCGAGTCCTGCGGCTGCGGCGAGTCGATCAAGTTCAAGGAGGAGGCCACGTAGGTGGCCGTCAGTCCGGAGTTCTCCGAGCACGTCCAGGACCTGTTCGGGGCTCTCGGCGCGATCCGCACGCAGCGCATGTTCGGCGGCGCCGGAGTCTTTCTCGGCGACGCGATGTTCGCGCTTGTCGTCGACGATACCCTCTACATGAAAGCGGATCCCGAGCTGGCAGCGGCCTACTCGCAAGCCGGCTCCAAGCCCTTCTC
>JBEPXW010000185.1:0-4806 GCA_041641715.1 Pseudomonadota bacterium | reverse complement strand
GTGGTGGGCTCGTCGGCGATGATGAGGTCCGGGTCGTTGGCGAGCGCCATGGCGATGCAGACGCGCTGGCGCATGCCGCCCGAGAGCTCGTGCGGATAGGCGCCAAGCCGGTTGCGCGCGCCGGGGATCTGCACCTTCTCCAGGAGGTCGACGGCGCGGGCCTCGGCGTCGCGGCGCGTCAGCGCCTGATGGGACTGCAGCGCCTCGACGATCTGGGTGCCAACGGGGAAGAGCGGATGCAGCGTCGTCAGCGGGTCCTGGAAGACGTAAGAAACCTGCCCGCCGCGCAGGCGGCGGAGCGCCCGGCGGCGGAGCGCCAGCGTGTCGCGGCCGTCGAACAGCACCTGGCCGCCGACGATGACGCCGGGCGGCGTCGGCACGAGGCGCATGAGCGAGAGGGCGGTGACCGACTTGCCCGAACCCGACTCGCCGACGAGGCCGAGCCGCTCGCCCGCGCCGATCCGGAAATCGACGCCGCCCACCGCCTTGTGGACGCGCGGGCCGACCTGGAACTCGGTGCGGAGGCCGTCGACGACGAGAAGCCCCTCGCTCTCCGGCTTCTCCGGATTGCGCTCGCGGTCGACGGCGGTGGCGGCGCCGGGGGCGACAAGAGCGCCGGACTTGAGGCGCGGGTCGAGGAAGTCGCGGATGCCGTCGCCGAGCAGGTTCACGCTCATCACGAGGGCGAAGATCATGACGCCGGGGATGATCGAGACGTGCGGCGCGGTGAAGAGCACCTTGCGCCCCTCGCCCAGCATCGAGCCGAGGTCGGCCTGGGGCGGCTGCGCGCCGAGGCCGAGGAAGGAGAGGCCCGCCGTTTCCAGAATCATCCAGCCGAGCGTCGTCGTCATGGTGATGACGATGGTCGGCGCGACATTCGGCATGATCTCGCCGAAGAGGATGAGGGCGGGCCGCGCACCCGAGAGGCGCGCCGCGTCGACGAACTCGCGCCGGGCGAAGCCGAGCGTGACGCCGCGGATGTTGCGGGCGAAGAACGGGATGTTGACGATGGCGATGGCGTAGAGCGCGTTCAGCAGCCCCGGCCCCAGCACCGCCACGATGGCGAGCGCGAGCAGGATGTAGGGAAAGGCCATCACGAGGTCGATGCCGCGCATCAGCACGCCGTCGACCCGCCCCCCCGCGTAGCCCGCGACGAGGCCGATCAGGGAGCCGACGAAGGCCGCGATCACGGTCGCGCTGAGGCCGACCGCGATGGAGACCCGCGCACCCCAGAGAAGCCGCGAGAGCAGGTCGCGGCCGAGCTCGTCGGTGCCGAGCGGGTGGCCCGCGGCGCCGGGCCGGAGCAGCCGGTCGGCGGGGGCCGTGGCGTTCGGATCCGGCAGCGGCAGAAGCGGCGTGACGAGCGCCAGCACGACGATCAGGACGAGGACGCCGAGGCCGACCGCCGCAAGCCGGTTGCGGACGAGGAGCCGGAAGGCCGACGGCCGGCCGCTCGCGGCCCTGGCGCGGGGCGGGAGGGTCGCGGCCTCGGTCACGTTCTCAGCCTCGGGTCCAGGATCGTCTGGGCGATGTCGGCGAGCAGGTTGAAGAAGACGTAGCTGGCCGCGACCACCAGCACGCCCCCCTGCACCAGCAGCAGGTCGCGGGTGGAAATGGCGTTCACCAGCATCCGCCCGATGCCGGGCCACTGGAAGACGGTCTCGATATAGACCGCGCCGCCGATGACGAAGCCGGCCTGGATGCCGATGACCGGGATCACGCTGACCAGCGCCGACTTGAAGGCGTGGCGGTAGATGACCTTGCGCTCGGCCACACCCTTGGCCCGCGCCGTGCGGATGTAGTCCTGGCGCAGCACCTCCAGCATCGCCGTGCGGGTGAGCCGGGCGATGACGCCGGTGGCGACCACGGCAAGGGTGACCGCGGGCATGACGAGGTGCTTCGCGAGGTCGAGCAGCCCGCCGCCGCCATAGACCGCGTACATGCCGGAGGCCGGCAGCCAGCGCAGCTCCACCGCGAAGAGCACGATCATCAGCAGCCCGAGCCAGAACGAGGGCGTCGAGATGCCGATCAGCACGAGAAAGGTGACGATCCGATCGGCCCAGCCGAACTGTCTGACCGCCGCGATCACCCCGGCGACGAGCCCGAAGAAGGAGCAGAGGATGAGCGACGTCCCGGCGAGAATCAGCGTCGCGCCGAACCGCTCGAACACCTCGTCGGCGACCGGTCGGTTGAGCGCGTAGCTCCGGCCCATGTCGCCCTGCAGCAGGTTTCCGGCCCAGTTCAGGTACTGCTGCGGCAGCGGATCGTCGAGGCCGAGCTGCTCGTTCAGCCGCTCGACGTTCTCGGGCGTCGCGTAGGCGCCGAGGATCGCGGTGGCCGGGTCGCCCGGGATCAGCGCCATCATCGAGAAGACGATGATCGAGAGCCCGACCAGGATCGGGATCGTCGCCAGCAGGCGCTTGCCGATATAGCCCCACATGCGGCGTGCGGGGGCGGCCGAGGGATCAGGCCCCTCGGTCGCCCCCTCCCCCCGTCAGTTCTTGGCGACGTCGTCGAGCAGCAGGAAGAACGAGGGCTCGAGCTGGAACCCCTCGACCCGCGCGCTCGTCACCGCGTTCTGCTTCCAGTGCGCGATGAAGGCCCAGGGGGCGTCCTCGCGGACGATCTCCTGCACCTCCTTGTAGAGACGGGCGCGCTCGTCGCGGTCGGTGCTGCTCCGCGCCGCTTCCAGCAGCTTGTCCACCTCCTCGTTCGAGTAGTAGCCGGAGTTGAAGCCGCCGTCGTCGGGGAAGGCCCCGGTGCGGAGCGTGAGATAGGGCAGCGTGTCGGGGTCGTTGGTCATCCAGGCCATCTCGGCCATGGCGGCCTTGCCCTCGAGGCCGGGGTTCACCTTGCCGAGGAAGGTGTTCCACTCGTAGGTCTCGATCTTCACGTCGAAGCCCACGTCCTCGAGGTTCGCCTGGATCGCGGTGCCCATCGAGACCGGATCCAGCATGCCCGAACCGCCCTCGGTGACGTAGAAGGTCAGCTCGGCCCCCTCGGCGCCGGCCTCCTTGATGAGCTGGCGGGCCTTCTCGGGGTCGTGCGGGTAGGGCTCGAGATCCTCGTTGTAGGCCCAGGCGAAGGCCGGGGCGACGGGGCCGGCGGCGACCGTGGCGGTGCCCTGCAGGACGCTTTCGACGATGGCCTGCTTGTCGATGGCGTAGTTGATCGCCTGGCGCACGCGCTTGTCGGCAATGTGCTCGTTGCGCATGTTCAGGATCAGGAACCAGACATGCGGGCCGACCTGCTCATGGACAACGTAGGCCGAGTCGTCCTCGAACTGGGCGAGCGAGTCCGGGGGCACCTCGACCATCAGATCGACGCCGCCCGAGAGCATCTCGGCGACGCGGGTGTTGGCGTCGGTGATCGGGCGAAAGACCACCGCCTCGAGCGGCGGCGCGCCGTCCCAGTGGTCGGGGTTGCGCTCGACCACGACGCGCTCGTTGGAGACCCACTCGACGAAGCGGAATGGGCCGGTGCCCGAGGGGTTGCGGCCGAAATCGGCCCCGTGCTCCTCGACCGCCGCGGGCGAGACGATGAGACCGGTCGGGTAGGCGAGGTTCGAGAGGAACGGCGCATAGGGCTCGCTCAGCGTGAAGCGAACGGTCTGCGGGTCGACGGCCTCGACATTGTCGACCGCGCTGAAGAAGAAGCTGAGCGGGAACGGCCCGGTGTCGTGGAAGGGGTGGTCCTCGTTCAGCATGCGCTCGAAGTTGAAGACGACGGCTTCGGCGTCCACGGGCGAGCCGTCGTGGAAGGTGACGCCCTCGCGCAGGGCGAAGGTATAGACGGTGCCGTCCTCGCTGATCTCCCAGCTCTCGGCGAGAGCCGGCTCGACCTCGAGCGTGCCGGACTTGTAGCGCACCAGCCCGTCATAGACGTTCATCAGGATGCGGAAGTCGTTGACCGCGGTGACCGCGTGGGGGTCGAGCGACTTCGGCTCGGCGATCTGGGCGACGATGAGGACATTGGGCGGCGTCTGGGCGCGGCTCTCGTCCGGCACCCCGGCGAGCATGACGAGCGCGAGCGCGCAGGGGGTGACGAGTCGGGCGAGGATGTTGCGGAGGATCGAAGACATGGGCGGCCTCCCTGTTGGCCGTGGCGATTGGCGCGGCCTTTGCGGCGCGTCGTTGGACAGTCCGAAAATATTCATGATAAATGCTCGGAAGGCAATCATTGATCATGATAAACGGACGGCTCCCGTTCCGCCCTGCCAGCCGGAAGGACCAAATGCCCGAGGCTCAACGAGATTCCGCGATCGACGCCCTCGCCATCGATCTCGGTCGGCTGCGCGCCGACCTTGCGGCGGTGAACCGAATCGGTACCGTCGAGGGCCTGCCGGGCATCAACCGCGTCAGCTTCTCCGACCCGGACCTGGCCGCCCGGCGCTGGCTGATGCAGCGGTTGGAGCAGGCGGGACTCGCGGCGCGGATGGACGCGGTCGGCAACGTCTACGGCCGCTGGGAGGCCGGCGACGGGCCGGCGGTTCTGGCGGGCTCGCACCTCGATTCCGTCCCGCTTGGCGGGCCGTTCGACGGCGCGCTCGGCGTGCTCGCGGCGCTCGAGGCGGTACGGGCAATGAAGGAGGCCGGGATCGTCCCGGCGCGCCCCGTCGAGGTGGTCTGCACGGCCGACGAGGAAGGCCGATTCGGCGGGATGCTCGGCTCGCAGGCGATCTGCGGCGAGATCACGCCGGACTGGATCGAGGCCGCCGTGGACGAGGACGGCGTGCGGCTGGCCGAGGCGATGCGCGCGCAGGGCCTCGACCCCGGCGAGGCGGCCGCGGCGGCGCGCGCGCCCCCC
>JBEPXW010000184.1:3943-4821 GCA_041641715.1 Pseudomonadota bacterium | reverse complement strand
GGCGATCACTCCTCGGGCTCCTTCCGGCGCACCAGCGCGCGGCCGAAGTCGGGGGCGGGGATGTCCTGGCCGGCCTCGATGATGCCGCGGCGCACGGCGCGGGTCTCGGTGAAGTAGTCCTCGAGGAACCCGGCGTCGCCCATGCGGATGGCCCGCTGCAACACGAACAGCTCCTCCGCGAAGCGGCCGAGGACGTCGAGGGTCGCCTCGCGGTTGTTCAGGAACACGTCGCGCCACATCACCGGGTCCGAGGCCGCGATGCGGGTGAAGTCGCGGAAGCCCGCGGCCGAGAACTGGATCACCTCCTTCTCGGTCACGCGGCGGAGGTGCTCGGCAACGCCCACCATGGTGTAGGCGATGGCGTGCGGCACGTGGCTGGTGACCGCCAGCACCAGGTCGTGGTGACCCGCCTCCATCTGGTCGAGCTTGGCGCCCATCGCCTCCCAGAAGGCGCGGAGGCGGGCAACCGCCTCCGGGTTCACTTGGACCGGCGGCGTCAGGATGCACCAGCGGTCCTCGAAGAGCTCGGCGAAGCCCGATTCGGGCCCCGACTGCTCGGTGCCCGCAATGGGGTGGGCCGGGACGAAGTGCACGCCGTCCGGGAGGTGCGGGGACACCGCCTCGATCACGGCGGCCTTGACCGAGCCCACGTCGGAAACGATGGCGCCGGCCTCGAGCACCGGCGCGATCTCCTCGGCCACCGCCCCACACGCGCCGACCGGCACGCAGAGGATCACGAGATCCGCGCCCTCCGCCGCCTCGCGCGCTGTCTCCACGACCCGGTCACAGAAGCCGAGCCGCGCCGCTGTCGCGCGCGTCGCCGCGGTGCGGGCGTGGCCAACGATCTCGCCGGCGAGCCCCTCCCGCCGCGCCGCCCA
>JBEPXW010000184.1:0-3933 GCA_041641715.1 Pseudomonadota bacterium | reverse complement strand
ATGGACGATCCGATCAGGCCGAGCCCGATAAGCGCGACGCGGCGGAACATCGGCGTGCTCCCGGGCCCGCTCACGGGTGGCTCCCGAACTCGCGCATCGCCTCGGCCACCGCCCGGCAGGCGTTCTCGTCGCCGACCGTGATGCGGATATGGCCGGGCAGGCCGTAGGCGTCGACCCGCCGCCCGATCAGGCCGCGCCCCTTCAGCCAGGCGTCGGCGTCGGCGGTGCGCGCCCCCGTCTCGACCAGGAGGAAGTTGGCGTGGCTCGGCGTGACAGGGAACCCCGCCTCGCGCAGCTCCTTCGCCAGCCAGTCGCGCCAGGCCTCGTTGGTGACGGCGCAGTGCTCGACATAGTCCCGGTCGCGCACCGCCGCCTCGCCGCAGGCGAGCGCCGGGGCGGTGACATTGAAGGGCCCGCGCACCCGGTTCAGCACGTCGATCACGTGCTCGGGCGCGTAGGCCCAGCCGAGCCGGAGCGCCGCGAGCCCGTAGATCTTCGAGAAGGTGCGCGTGGTCACGACGTTGTCGCGCGCCTCGACGAGGCCAATGCCCCCGTCATGGCCCGCCTCGCGGACGTACTCGGCATAGGCCGCGTCGATCACCAGGAGCGCCTGCGGCGGCAGGGCGGTGGCCAGCCGGTCGAGGTCAGCCGCATCAACCTTTGTCCCCGTCGGGTTGTTCGGGTTGGCGAGAAAGACGAGCCGCGTGCGCTCGGTGAGCGCGGCGATGAGCGCGTCCACGTCCGCGGTCAGCTCGCGCTCGGGCACGGCCACCGGGGTCGCGCCGGCGGCGAGTGCCGAGAGACGGTACATCAGGAAGCCATGCGCCGAGTGCAGCACCTCGTCCCCCGGCCCGGCATAGGCCTTGCAGAGGAGCGCGATGATCTCGTCCGAGCCGGCGCCGCAGATGAGCCGCTCCGCCTCGAGCCCGTGCATCTCGGCGATGGCCCGGCGGAGCGACAGGTGGCCGCCGTCGGGATACTGCGCGAGCCCCTTCGCCGCGTCGATATAGGCGTCGAAAGCCTTCGGGGTCGGCCCGAGCGGGTTCTCGTTCGAGCTCAGCTTGATGACCCGGTTGGCGCCGGGCGCCCCGCTCTCGCCGCCGACATAGGGCGTGATGTCGAGCACCCCGGGCCTCGGGCGAATCGTGGGATGGGCGGACATGGCTCAAGCTCCGGCTCTCGCTCCACGGTGGCTCCACGGGCCCGTCTAGCCGCTCTCGCCACGATTGGCCAGTGCCCCGCGCCGCGCGGCGCGCGAAAACGGCCGGGGCGCGGCGTCGCCGCAACCTTCTGGCCGCCGCCCGGAACGACACCCCCGGGCACGGCGTTTTTACAGACGAGAGCCCGGCACGGTTACGCGTGCCTTGGCCGATCGCAATGGCGAACGCGATGAAGGGAGGAACCGAAAGATGAACTGGGACCAGGTGAAGGGCAAGTGGCGTCAGCTCAGTGGCAGCGTAAAGGCCCAGTGGGGCAAGCTCACGGATGACGAGATCGCCCGGATCGACGGCGACCGCGAGAAGCTCACCGGGCAGATCCAGGAAAAATACGGCGTTGCCCGCGAGGAGGCCGAGCGCCAGGCCGACGAGTGGATGAAGGGCCAGTGAGGCGCCTCGGCGGCGCCCGCGCCTAGCCGGCGAGCCGCGCCATAGCGGCGCGCGTCTCCTCGACGAGGCGGTCGACCAGGTCGGCTGCCGGCATCTCTCGGCTGAGGCCGGCCGCCTGGCCGGACCAGAGCGCGTAGAAGTCGCCCGTCCCGGCCTCCGCGCTCGCCTTGCGGAGCGGCCCCGTGACGGTGTTCATCAGCGGGAAGTCGGGCAGCTCGGCCTCGTGCTTCGCCATCATCTGCATGTAGCGGTTGACGATGCCGCGCGCCGGCCGCCCCGAGAAGGCGTTGGTAGGGCGCGTGTCCGACCCGTCCGAGGCCATCAGCGCCGCGCGGTGCACTGCCGGAGCGCCCGACTCGGCCGTGGTCAGGAAGGCTGTGCCGAGCTGCACCCCGGCCGCGCCGAGGGCGAGCGCCGCGGCGATGCCGCGCCCGTCGGCGATGCCGCCCGCCGCGATCACCGGTACGGAAACCGCGTCCACCACCTGCGGCACCAGTGCCATGGCGCCGATCTGCGAGCCCAGGGTGCCGAGATAATAGCCGTGATGGCCGCCCGCCTCCCAGCCCTGGGCGATGACGGCGTCCACGCCGCGCGCCTCGAGGTCGCGCGCCTCGGCCGGCGTTGTCGCGGTACCGAGGATCACGGCGCCCTTCTGCTTCAGCGCCTCGACGAAGCGCGCCTCGGGCAGGCCGAAGTGGAAGCTGACCACGGGTGGCGCGAGCTCCAGCACAGCCTCGAACACCGCGTCGCCGAACGGAAAGTTCGTCTCCGCCGCATCGGGGACGTCATCCGGCGTCGTGGCGAGGCCGAGCTCCATGTAGAAGGGCACGACCAATGCCTTCGCCCGCGCGGCCTTCTGCTCGTCGACGCCCGGCGGAGGGTGGGCGAAGAAATTGAGGTTGAGCGCGCCGTTGGTTGCGCCGCGCGTCGCTTCCCAGACCGCGCGCACGCCGTCGGGCGTCATCATGGCGCAGCCGATCGAGCCGAGCCCGCCCGCGTTCGCCACCGCCGCCGCCAGGGCGGTCGAATCCGAGGCAGCCATCGGCGCCTGGATGATCGGGTGCTCGATGCCGAGAAGCTCGCGGAGCCGGCGGTTGGGCCACATGATCCTGTCCTTTCTCTCAGCGCGTCTCGCGGGGGCTGCCGCGCCCCGTCGCGGGCTTCGGCTTCGGATGCGGCCGGAGCCCCTCGAGCACGCCGACCGGCTCGGTGGCCCGCACCTTCGCTCCGCCCTGCGGCGTGATATAAACGAGCTTGGTCGCCTCGACCATGACCAGCCCGGCCAGCCGCAGCGCCGCGAGGCGCTGGCCGACCCGCTCGATGCCCGGGCCGACCCTCAGCCAGAAGCGCCGGTGCGAGGGCGGCATGTAGAGGACAGCCTCATGGCGCTCGGCCGCGAAGCGGTTGTCCGAGAGCGTCCGCTCGAGCTGGCTGACCGAGTATGGCCGGCCATAGCCGAAGGGCGTGGCGTCGGAGCGCGCCCAGAGCCCGGCGCGGTTCGGCACCAGGAAGGCGGCCTTGCCGCCCGGCGCCAGGACACGCCAGATCTCCTCGAGGAGCGCCGCCGGCTTCTCGCAGGTCTCGAGCCCGTGAGCGACGACGATCCGGTCGGCGAAGCCGCTCGGCAGCGGCCAGAGGGTCTCCTCGACCAGCGCGGTGACGTTCTCGCCGTCGATCGGCCACTGGCACACCCCCTGCTGCGCCGGCATCAGGCAGAGCGTGCGCGCGGACTCCTCCATGAAGGGGCGTAGGAACGGCGCGGCGAATCCGAAGCCCACGAGGTTCATGCCGTGAATGTCGGGCCACATGGCGCGCAGCCGCGCCCGCACCGCCCGCTGCACCATGCGGCCGAGGCGGGTCGTGTAGTAGAAGCCGCGCAGCTCAAGCACGTCGAGATGCATTGCACCCCATCGGCGTAAGGCCCATGTTGTCCCGAAAGCTAATGCAAAGCCGGAGGGAGCGCCATGCCCGTCGAAGTCGTCACCGTCCCCTGTCTCAGCGACAACTACGCCTATCTCGTGCGCGACGAGGGCACGGGCCAGGTCGCCGTCGTCGACGCGCCGGAGGCCGAACCCATCATCGCGGCGCTCGAGGAGCGGGGCTGGGAGCCGGCGCAGGTCTGGATCACCCACCACCACGGCGACCACATCGACGGCATCGAGGCGCTGCGCGAGCGCTATCACCCGCAGGTGGTCGGCCACGTCAAGGATCGCGCCCGCCTGCCGAAGCTCGACAAGGAGGTCTCCGAGGGCGAGCGGGTCAGCCTCGGCGAGACGGTGGCGCGCATCGTTGACGTCTCCGGCCACACCGTCGGCCACATCGCCTT
>JBEPXW010000183.1:0-4815 GCA_041641715.1 Pseudomonadota bacterium | reverse complement strand
GTGATCCCCCCGCCCGGCGGCTATTACATGGCCGCCGAGTGGGTCCGCCTCGGCGGCATCGAGCGCGACTGGACCGGAATCGAGGAGATCTCGCCCCACCTCGCCCGCGCCGTGATCGCCGCCGAGGACGCGCGCTTCTGCGCCCACTGGGGCCTCGACTTCCAGGCGATCGAGAAGGCCATCGCCGAGCGCGCGCGCGGTCGCGTCCGCGGCGCCTCGACCATCACCCAGCAGGTGGCGAAGAACGTCTTCCTCTGGCACGACCCGTCCTGGCTCAGGAAGGGCCTCGAGGCCGGCCTCGCGCTCCTGATCGAGACGATCTGGACCAAGCGGCGCATCCTCGAGGTCTATCTCAACGTCGCCGAGTTCGGCACGGGCGTCTTCGGCGCCGAGGCCGCCGCGCGGCACTACTGGGGCAAGCCCGCGGCCGGGCTCACGCTGGCCGAGGCCGCCCGGCTCGCCGCCGTCCTGCCCGACCCGAAGGGCCGCGACCCGCGCCGCGGCTCGGCCTTCATGAACCGCCGCGCCCAGGCCATCGCCGGGGGCGCGCGCACGCTCGAGGCCGAGGGCCGGGCGGCATGCGCGCTCTGACCCCGACACGCGGGACGGTTGCGAGCCAATACTTCCACTATAGTTATCAGCTGCGCGAAAATCCGCGCAACCTCGAGTAGAATAAAGTAAAAAATACTCGCGTTGTTTACAAATTAGCTCGAATTGTCATAAAGTCGCCCCGAAAAGTTCATGATCCGCGGTTAACGGATCGAGTGTGGTCACGTCCCGTGCCAGTGCGCCGTCAGGGAGTTGCTTGCGATGAACGTGCATGTCGATGTTGCCGAGAGCGCCCGCCTCCGCTCCACCGTCGCCCCCGCCCCGCCGAAGGTGATCGAGGACACCGGCCTCGAGCCGGGCTTCCTCCTCGACCTCCTCGTCAAGACCGTCTACCGCATGGGCCTCGAGCGGCCCTCGGACATCGGCCGGGCCATGAAGCTGCCCATCGGCATCGTCACGCAGCTCATCGAGATGGCGCAGGCGCAGCGCATGATGGAGACGCTGGGCCAGCTCGGCGCCTCGCTGACGGCCGAGATGCGCTACACGCTCTCCGGGAAGGGCCGCGAATGGGCGCTCGAGGCGCTGTCCCAGTCCGAGTATTTCGGCCCCGCCCCGGTCACGCTCGAGAACTTCTCGGCGCAGATCGAGCGCCAGTCGATCCGCAACATCACGCTGACGCGGCCGACCCTCGACCGCGTCTTCTCCGAGCTCACCCTCGAGCCGAAGCTCATGGAGAAGCTCGGGCCGGCGGCGAACTGCGCCGCCTCGGTGCTGCTCTACGGGCCGCCGGGCAACGGCAAGTCGACCATCGCCGAGGCGATCTGCACCGCCTTCGGCGGCGCGGTCTACTTCCCTTACGCCCTCGTCGTCGACAAGCAGATCGTCACCGTCTACGACCCCACCGTCCATGTCCGCGCCGAGGAGGACGACGAGGACGAGGAGGGCGCCGCGCTGCGCCGCGCCGGCAGCTATGACCGGCGCTACGTCGCCTGCAAGCGCCCCGCGGTCATCACCGGCGGCGAGCTGACGCTCGACCGGCTCGACCTGGCGCTCAACTCGGTCAGCCGCATCTACGAGGCGCCGATGCAGCTCAAGGCCTCGGGCGGCGTGCTCGTCATCGACGACTTCGGCCGCCAGCGCCAGAGCCCGCAGGAGCTGATCAACCGGCTCATCATCCCGCTCGAGGCGGGGCGCGACTACCTGGCGCTCGAGACCGGGCGCAAGTTCGAGATCCCGTTCGACGAGCTGGTCGTGTTCTCGACCAACATCCCGCCGAAGCAGCTCGTGGACGACGCGGCGCTGCGCCGGCTGCGCTACAAGGTGCTGGTGGGCCATCCCGACCAGGACACCTACATCCAGATCTTCGTGCGCACCGCCAAGAAGTTCGGCATGAAGATCGACGAGGACACGATCATGTACGTCCTCACCGAGCTCTACGGCAAGACCGAGGGCGCGCAGTACGCCGGCTTCCACCCGCGCTTCCTGATCGACCAGGTGAAGTCGATCTCGGCCTTCGAGGGCGTCGGGCCGCAGCTCCGCCCCGACTTCCTGTCGCGGGCCTGGGAGAACCTGTTCACGGCTGAATAGGGCCTGCCCGCGTTCCGCCGCGCGCCACCCGCTCCTCCGGCGCGCGGCGACGTCTTTCCCGACTCCGGCGTGCAAAGCCGCCTCCCGTGCTATATGCAGGAGGGAGACGACGACGGCTGGCCCAAGCTGCGCCGGAGGATCCCATGTCCGCAGTCGCCCTGGTCCTCGAGTTCGACCTCCATCCCGGCAAGCGGGACGCCTTCCTCGCCCGGTCGAAGGAGCATCGCGAGACCGCCATCCGCAACGAGCCGGCCTGCCAGCGATTCGACGTCCTCGCCTCGGCCGAGGAGGCCGACAAGGTTCTGCTCTACGCCGTCTTCGCCAACCGGTCGGCGCTCGAGACCCATTTCAGCCTGTCCTACACGCAGCATTACCTGGACAGCACCAAGCCGATGGTGGCCAAGCAAAGGCTCACCCTCTGCGACCTGGTGCACGCCTGACAGCGCCGGCGATGCGGGGCGCCGGCGGCCGTCCACGGCGCGATTCGGACAGGGCGGCCAAGGGCCTCGTGAGGCGCCGGTCCTACCGGATCAGTTGCTGCGACACCTTCAGGGCGATCCACGCGCCGGCGACCGCGCCCGGCATGGCCCCCGAGAAGGCCATCACGGGGGCGCCCAGGGCGCCGCTCTCGTGGAACATGTGCGTCGCGAACCAGCCGCCGAGCAGCAATCCGGCGATGGCGCCGACGACGATGATCGCGTTCTGCATGTCCCCGGTCCTTTCATTTCCGTTGCGCCCCAAGCCGCGAAGCGGGCGGGACGCGAACCGTGGCAGCGTTCCCGTCCGGCACGGCTGCGACCGGCGGGGACGCGCGGCCACGCTCGTGGGGTGCGGCCGCACGCCCCGGAGGGGCTCAGAGCACCAGCCGGTAGTAGGGCACCGTGAACAGGTCCGGCACGCCGCCGTCGCAGAGGCCGAAGATGTCGTTCGAGGTCAGCGAGATGTCCATGCCCGCCTGCGCCGAGATCCCCCGCACGGCCTCCTCTTGGGCGGCAAGGTAGATCATCCCGGCCGCGACGAGCTGGGCGCCGTCGAAGGTGGTCTGGGCGTTGAACAGCATGCTGGCGTTCGAGAACATCTGCACCCCGCCGCCGTCGGCACAGTTGTCGGCGAGGCCGAACTGTACCTGCGCATTCACAACGATGTTGGGCTCGGTGATGTCGCCGTTGCCGAAGTTCCGCGAGCCGAGGAACACGTCCGACATCGTCACCTTTGCGTCGAAACTCATGGCGCAGTCGGCGATGATCGCGATCTCCGTGATGGTCGACTTGGCTGCGAATGAGAATGACTCGGCCGGATCGCAGACGACGTGGTAGATCGTGCCCGGCACCGCGTCGCGGAAGTCGAAGGTAGGCGGCACCTCCTGTACGTCGAGCGTCGGATCGATATAGGCGGGCAGCACCGTCGGATCCTTGTCGAGCACGGCCTGCATGATCTCGTCGACATGGTCGACCATGCGCGGGTCGAGGCCGCTCTCGCGCAGCGCCTGCTTGAGGCCGATATTGGAGTCGAAGCCCGAATCCGGCATCACGAACGTGTCGATGTCGTACATGCTGACGGCGACGCCCAACTCGAAGAAGTTGTTGCTGGAGACCTGCACGCCCTTCTTTCCGTGCACGCAGATGTTGTTGACGAACTGGTTGTTCGACGAGATGTAGACCTTGTTCCGCGCGATCAGCCCCTCGCGCAGGCATTCGGGGACGTATTTCTGCGCCACCGCCTGTGCGCGCACGTTCCACGCCTCCATGCCGATGATCTGCAGGAAGCTCACCGGCAGCGGGTTGGTGTTCTCCTGCCCGCGCCGGGTGGTGACCATCACCGAATCGGGTTTCGGGTCCGACTCGTCGAGCGACTGCGTGGCCGGGTCCCACCTGCCGACATGCACGTCGCGCACGTCGAGCACGTGACCGTAGAGAGTGGGCGCCATGTTGTCCTGGGCGATGAACACCGCGTTCGCCCGCGCCGAGGGTGCGTTCGGCAGCTCGATCGCCGCCCCGAGCGCCGCCGAGTCGGCCGTGGACTGCAGCATGGTGCGGGTCCTGAGGCCGTCGGTCGTGTCGATGGCGAGCCCGGCGAAGACGCAGGCGATGAAGAACCACATCAGGCTCCAGATCGTGCCGAGGCCGTCCTCGTCCGCAAGAAAGCGTCGAAACCGTCGGTGCAACATGGCGAAGTCTCCCCATATCGTTCGATATGCCGGGAAACACGACGCGATACTCGCTGGCATGGATTGCTGCAAAAAACAAACCTGTACTTACGGAAAAGGCGCAGCAACCGGAAGATTCTACGGAATGATCAAACCAATAAAGCGCGCGACTTTTATATATGTAAAAATACAAGCGTGACTTGCAGAGATTTTTGACTCGTATTTAAAGCCGAGTCAACACAAAGTTGCCACATTTTCAAAGCGTAAGAGGTATTCAACCAGGGTTTGTTTTCGAGTCGACTTGCACTCAACTGACAGGCCGACTCGCGCGCCCGCCGGGCCGCGCGCCGCTAGCGGAGCGTCACCCGGTAGGCCAGCCCCTCGGTCAGGAAGCGCGAGCGGCGCCACTCCACGGCCCGGCCGGCAAGGTCGCGGGCGATGCGCTCGGCTTTCAGGAGCGGCGCGCCCCGGGCCACGCCCAGCGCCTGCGCCGCCGCCGCGTCGGCCGCGACCGCCGAGAGCCGGTCCTCGGC
>JBEPXW010000182.1:0-4849 GCA_041641715.1 Pseudomonadota bacterium | reverse complement strand
TCTTCCAGCTGATGTTCTGCGCCACCACCGCGTCGATCGACTCCGGCGCGCTGGCTGAGCGGATCCGGCTCTGGCCGTTCCTCGCCTTCATCGTGGTCCTGACCGGGTTCATCTACCCGATCCAGGCCTCCTGGAAGTGGGGCGGCGGTTTCCTCGACGCGAGCTTCGGCTTCCTCGATTTCGCCGGGTCGACGGTGGTGCACTCGGTCGGCGGCTGGGCGGCGCTCGCCGGCGCGATCATCCTCGGCGCGCGCTCGGGCAAGTACGGGCCCGGCGGCCGCGTCAACCCGATGCCGGGCTCGAATCTGACGCTGGCGACTCTCGGCACCTTCATCCTCTGGCTCGGCTGGTTCGGCTTCAACGGCGGCTCGCAGCTCTACATGAACACGGCCGGCAACGTCGCCGACATCAGCCGGATCATGGCCAACACCAACATCGCCGCGGCCGGCGGCGCGCTTGCGGCGCTGATCCTCACCCAGCTCGTCTACCGCAAGGTCGATCTCACCATGGTGCTGAACGGCGCGCTGGCGGGACTCGTCTCGATCACCGCCGAGCCGCTGACGCCGGGGCTTGGCGCGTCGCTCCTGATCGGCGCGGTCGGCGGCGTGATCGTGGTCTTCACCGTGCCGATGCTCGACCGTCTCAGGATCGACGACGTCGTCGGCGCGATCCCGGTGCATCTCTTCGCGGGCATCTGGGGCACGCTGGCGGTGGCGCTGACGAACCCGAACGCGACGCTCGTCGGCCAGCTGATCTCCATCATCATCGTCGGCGCCTTCGTCTTCGCTGTCTCGCTCGTTGTCTGGCTGATCATCCAGGCCGCCTCCGGCCTTCGGGTCACGCCGGAGGCCGAGATGGAAGGCCTCGACTCGGCCGAGCTCGGCATGGAGGCCTACCCCGAGTTCGGCAAGGGCTCGCAGTTCGTCTGAGCTATCCCCCGGGGCGCCTACGGGCGCCCCTTCCTCCCCTGGCCCGGACGCGGCTTCGGCCCGTTCGGGCCCTTTTTTTATGCGCGAGGCCTGCGCCGCGCCGCCCTCACACAGTGTGCACGCCGCTAACGCGTTGATTTCTGGATGCTTCGTGAAAGTGCCGCTGTCGGGCGCCGACACAACGGCCTAGGACCGGCCGTCCTCGCGCGCGCCGAAGATGGCCGAGCCGATGCGCACCACGGTGGCGCCGAGGCGGATGGCGGTCTCGAAATCATCGCTCATGCCCATGGAAAGGCCCGCCAGCCCGTTCCGCTCGGCGATGCTCTTCAGAAGCGCGAAATGCAGCGCCGGCTCCTCGTCGAGCGGCGGGATGCACATGAGGCCCGCCACATCGAGGCCGAGCTCGTCGCGGCAGAGCGCGACGAGCGCGTCCGCCTCGGCCGGCAGGACGCCGGCCTTCTGCGGCTCCTCGCCCGTGTTGACCTGCACGTAGCAGGGCAGGCGGCGGCCCGCCGCCGCCATCGAGTCGGCGAGCCGTCGCGCGATCTTCGGCCGGTCGACCGACTCGATCACGTCGAAAATCTCGACCGCCTTCGCCACCTTGTTGCTCTGAAGCGGGCCGACGAGGTGGAGCGTGAGTCCGGGGTAGCGCGCGCGCAGCGCCGGCCAGCGGCCCTCGGCCTCCTGCACGCGGTTCTCGCCGAACACCCGCTGGCCCTCCTCGAGCACCGCATCGATGCGCTCCGCGGGCTGGAGCTTCGAGACGGCGACCAGGGTGACGTCCTCCGGGTCGCGGCCTGCCGCGCGCGCGGCCGCGGCGATGCGCTCGCGGATCCCGGCAAGCCCCGTCATGCCGTCGCGCCCCCCTGCTCGGCGAAGGCGCGCGTCTCTTCGAGCATCTCGGGATACCACCTCTCGAGCGTCTCCGAGAACTCGGCGCGGATCCGGGCCACCTGCTCCGGCGTCAGCTCCTCGCGCCAGCCGCCGGGGCGGCCGCGGTGGAAGAAACGCTCGAGATGCGGCGGGCGCTCGACGAAGCCTTTCTGCTCCTCCTGGCGGCGTAGCGCCTCGAACGAGGTGCGCTCGAGCGTGCGCTTCATCTGGTCCACGTCCACCGGGACGCGGAGGAAGCGAAAGAGCTCGCGGAAGGCGCGCTCCGGATCGGCGGCCATGTCCTCGTAGCGCATGACGTGGCGCGGCAGGCCCTGCGCGCCGGCCCAGCTCCGGACATGGTCATCCCAGCGGCCGACCACCTCGAGGATGTTGTTCGGGTTGGCGTCGACGGCGGTGCGGTCCGCCATGCGGGCGATCGCCGCCTCGATGTCGACCCCCATGTGGCGGGCGAAGGAGGGCGCGACGTCGAAGGGATTGCGCAGCACGTAGACAGCCGCGGCGGTGACCTCCGGCGGGATCAGATCGACGGGCCCGATGCGGCGGATCTGGCAGTGCGTCTTGACGAAGTGGTGGCCCTCTTTCGCAGCGGCGATCAGGCGGATCGCCTGCGGGCGGACCCGCAGCCAGTCCTCGAAGGACTTGCCCCGGAACGGCCCGCCGGCGGCGCGGTCGAAGAAGTCCTGGCGCACGTCCGATGTCGTGAACTGACGCAGGCTGTTGATGTCGAGTGCCTTGCCCTTCGGCTGGAAATAGTTGGCGAGAAAGGTCCGCACCCAGGTGTTGCCGGACTTCGGGAAGGAGGAGATCCAGATGATGCGCTGCAGGTTCATTGCACCAGATAGCCGTGCCGTTCCATGACCGCGCCGTGATCGGCGACGATGCGCCGGACAATATCCTCGGGAGGATCATCGCGCCAGAACCTGGCGGCTCCCTTTCGGAAGAATCGCTCCCGCCGAGCCCCACTCTCACCGACTTTCCGGGACACTTCCCGCCGCGCGCTGACCCGGAAGCACCGGACAGCTGCCGCCACACCTGGTCCTGAGCGGCCGGCCTGTGCGCCGACAGCGGCTCCGGTGCCATCCGGGACCGAATCCCGGCTCTCGTCCATCCGAGCCTCATTCCTCGAGATAGCCGAACTCACGCATCACGCGGCCGTGGTCGCGCCGGATGCGGTCGACCGCTTCGGGCGCCAGCGCGTCGCGCCAGGCGCCACTCTTCCCGGAATGGAAAAAACGGGCCCCGTGGGCGGATTGCTCGACGAAGCCGGTTGCCTCTTCCTGGCGCCTTAGCTCCTCGAAGCTTGAAAGCCTGACCGCTCTGGCGAGACGCTCGCTGTCGACCGGCACGCCGATGTGCTGGAGCACGCGGGAGAAGGCGGCCTCGGCGTCGGCGGTCAGGTCCTCGTAGCGCAGCACGAGCACGGGGAAGTCGCGGCAGCGCGTCCAGCCGCGGACATGGTCGGACCAGTCGCCGAGGAACTGGGTCACCGACCCGTGGCCCCCGGCCACGGCGTTGTCCGAACGCCCGATCGCCTCGGCCGCGAACTCCGGCGTTTGCCCGTAGTGCCGTGCATAAGAAAGGACCATGTCCAGCGGATTCCGCAGGATGTAGATGGCCGAGCGGGTCAGGTGCGCCGGGATCAGCTCGACCCCGAAGGCCTTGGACCGGCAGTTGTGCGTCTTGATGAGGTTCACCTGCGCGCCGTTGGCGACGATCCGGCGCAACACCTCGGGTCTCAGAGCGAGGGTCTTGCGATAGTCGGCGATAGCGAACCGCTCCCGCGCCACGCGCCGGTATACTCCCTCGCCCGAGTCACTCAGCCCGATGCGGTGCACCTCGTTGATCGGCATCGGGGACGTGCGATTGAAGAGGTAGTTGGCGAGAAAGACGCGCAACCAAGTGTTGCCTGACTTCGGATAGGACGCGAGCCAGACGATGCTCTTGCGGTGATCCATGTGCCGAGCGGTGACCTAGGTCCAAAACACGCGGGAAGGGTCCATGCGCTCTATAACAAATGAAACAGGGGGGGTAACCCCCCCCTGTCGAAGTCTTGGACGAAGTGCCGGCGATTACCAGCTGATGCCGATGTTGGTGCCGACGACCCAGCCGTCCATTTCCTGGCAGCCCTCGTCGACGGAGCACTCCTCCTCGAAGTCGGCGTAGGCGCCGAAGGCACCCAGACGCACGCCCTGAGCCAGCGTGTAGGTCGCGCCGACGAGCCACTGGTGCAGGTCCTCCTCGTCGCCGCCGCCCTCTTCGAAGTCGCAGCCGCCGACGCCGCACTCGTCGTTGATGCTCTCGCCGTACTGGTAGGTGAAGGAGAAGCCCCACGGGCCGGTCTCGTAGGACACGCCGGCATCCCAGCCGTGGCCCTCCATGACGCCGTGATCCTCATCGGCCTCTGCGTAGGAGCCGCCGATCGTGAAGCCGGCATAGCCGAGGTTGAGGCCAGCGGCCCAGACCTCGGGGGTCCCGCTCGCACCGTCGACGACGTCGTCGGTCTTGACGTCGGCCCAGCCGTAGCGGCCGGAGACGGCGACGCTGAAGTCGCCGAACGAGTTGACGTAGTTCGCGCCGACGTCGAAGTACTCGCAGGCGCCCGCGGCGTCGCCGACCTCGCAGTCGATCTGGGCGTTGCTGTCCTGGAAGCCGTCACGCGCATACGAGGCGCCGACCTGGAAGCCGGCGAAGCGCGGCGTGAAGTAGGTGAGGCGCGTCGCGTCGTTGTTCTGCAGCGTCTCGAGCCAGGTGTTGCCGAGCGGACCACGATAGAAGTCGTTGCCGTAACCCGTGGAGAGGAACGGAATCCAGTTCGTCAGCGAGCCCGAGTTGGTGTTGACCATGGTCACGTCGGGCGCCGAGTACATCATCGTGTAGCCGGCCGAGTTCTCGTTGCCGAGCTGGACGGTGCCGAACGAGCCGTCGATGAACATGAACGACTCGTCGATCTGGTCGCCCGACGTGTTGCCCTCGAGCTGGATCTGGGCGCCGAACTGGAGGCCGTTGTCGAGCGTGATGCTCGGCAC
>JBEPXW010000181.1:0-4849 GCA_041641715.1 Pseudomonadota bacterium | reverse complement strand
GGCGCACGATGCTGCAGGCGTTCGGCGTGCCGTCCTCCAGCATCCGGGGCAGGAGGAAGAGGCCGAGGCCGCGGGTACCCTCGCCCCCGCCGTCAGGGCGGGCGAGCACCAGCGCGAGGTCGGCGTCGGCGTTGGAGCAGAACCACTTGTCGCCCCAGAGGCGCCAGTGGCCGTCCTCCGGCACCGCTCGGGTGAGCGTGGCGCCGACGTCGGAGCCGGCGAACCGCTCGGTCATGAACATGGCGCCCTGGAACATCTCCGCCGGGTCGTCGGCGAGGAGGCGGGGAAGGTAGCGGTCGAGGAGCGCCCGGTCGGCGTATTGCCGGATCGTGCGGGTCAGCGAGTCGGTCATGTTGACCGGGCAGAGGAGGCCGAACTCGGACTGGCTGAAGAGGTAGGTTAGCGCGTATTTCGCCAGGCTGGGCCATGGCGCGTCGCGGCCGAGCGCGGCGCGGTGCGACATCACCGTGAGGGCGAGGTCGCCGAGGGCGATGCGCTCCATCTCGGTCCAGGCGGGGTGGTGCTCGACCGATTGGCGATCTTCGCCGGTGCGGTCGCGGTGGTGGACGGCCGGCGGGTTGCGGTCGGCCGCGCGGGCGAGGTCGTCGAGCCGGGCGCCGACGAGGCCGCCGAGCCGCTCGAGATGGGGCACGAGCGCGGCGCGGGGTTCCTCGGCGAGGTAGAGGGCGAGGATGCCCTTGAGCGAGGGGTCGGCGTGGTAGAAGTTCCGGCCCCGCGTCTCGGGCTGGGCGACCGGCGGCGTGCGGTGGGCCTGCGCTTCCAGGTTCATCGGGGCCTCGGCTCTTGTGCGAAATCCAGGCGGAGCATAGCTGGCCGCCGGGGCGCGGAAAACCGTGCTTCGGAATAACCGCGCCCGATGCAAGGTCCGTGGAGCGGCGAGCCGATGCGTGCGTCAGTGTCGAATCGACGCGGGAATTCCGCCTTCGGGCGGAATTCAGTCGTCATCATTTGAGACTGGCATACCAAAACACTTGCGGCAGGTCAGCCATCCGGACCAGATTAGGCGAAACAACATGCGCCTGTTTCAAGCGGGCGCATTCCAGGGGAGGAGCAGATGAACGACGTCGTGCGCTATGCGCGCGAGGGCGGCATTGCCGTTCTGACAGCCGACAATCCGCCGGTGAACGCGCTCGGCCACCCGGTGCGGGCGGGCCTCAAGGTGGGACTCGAGCGCGCCATCGCCGAGCCCGAGGTGCAGGCGATCGTCATCCTCTGCGCCGGGCGCACCTTCTTCGCCGGGGCCGACATCACCGAGTTCGGCAAGCCGCCGAAGTCGCCGAGCTTGCGCGAGGTGCACGAGGTGATGGATTCGAGCCCGAAGCCCATTGTCGCCGGCATCCACGGCACGGCGCTGGGCGGCGGGCTGGAGACGGCGCTCGCCTGCCACTACCGCGTGGCGGTCTCGAGCGCCAAGCTTGGGCTGCCGGAGGTCAAGCTCGGCATCCTGCCCGGCGCGGGCGGCACCCAGCGCCTGCCGCGGCTGGTGGGGATCGAGAAGGCGATCGAGATGATCTGCTCCGGCGAGCCCATCGAGGCGCGGCAGGCGCGGGAGCTGGGCCTCCTCTGCGCGGTGGTCGAGGAGGACCTCGCCGAGACGACGGTCGCCTTCGCGCGACAGGTCGTCGAGGAGGAGCGCCCGCTGGTCCGCGTGCGCGACCAGGACCACCTGATCCACGAGGCGGCGCGGCGGCAGGAGGTGTTCCAGTCGGCGCGCGAGCACTATGCCCGCACGAAGCGCGGCATGATGGCGCCGCAGCACTGCATCGCGGCGGTCCAGGCGACGACCGAGATGGACTTCGAGGCGGGCATGAAGCGCGAGCGCGAGCTGTTCGAGGAGCTCGTCGCGTCGGACCAGTCGAAGGCGCTGCGCCACATGTTTTTCGCCGAGCGCGAGGCGGCGAAGATCCCGGACGTGCCGAGGGACACGCCGCGGCGCGAGGTGGACAGGGTGGCGGTGCTGGGCGCCGGCACCATGGGCACCGGCATCGCCATGACTTTCGCCAATGCCGGCTTCCCCGTGACGCTGATCGATGCCGACGAGGCGGCGCTCGAGCGCGGCATGGGCAACATCAACCGGCACTACGACCAGAGCGCGCGCAAGGGCCGCCTCTCGCCCGAGGAGGCGACGACACGGATCGGGCTGATCGCGCCGACGACCGACTCCGGAGCGGCCGCCGAGGCCGACCTCGTGATCGAGGCCGTCTTCGAGGACATGGAGCTGAAGAAGAAGATCTTCGGCGAGCTCGGCAAGACGGCGAAGGAGGGCGCGATCCTCGCGACCAACACCTCGACGCTCGATGTGAACGCGATCGCCAAGTCCGGCAAGCGCGCCGGCGACGTGGTGGGGCTCCACTTCTTCAGCCCGGCGCATGTCATGAAGCTCCTGGAGGTGGTGCGCGGCGACAGGACGGAGAAGGACGTCCTCGCCACCTGCTTCGCGCTGGCGAGGCGCGTCGGCAAGGTGCCGGTGCTGGCCGGGGTCTGCCACGGCTTCATCGGCAACCGGATGCTGCACGCCTATTTCGACCAGGCCTTCCGGCTGCTCTACGAGGGAGCGCTGCCGCATCAGGTGGACAAGGCGCTCTACGACTTCGGCCTCGCCATGGGGCCGTTCCAGATGAGCGACCTGGCCGGGCTCGACGTGAGCTGGCGCATCCGCCAGAGCCAGGGCGAGGAAGAGCCGATCGCCGACCGGCTCTGCGAGATGGGCCGGTTCGGGCAGAAGACCGGGGCGGGCTATTACCGCTACCGCAATGGCTCGCGCACACCGTTGCCCGACGAGACGGTGACGAAGATCGTCGAGGAGGAGGGCCGGAAGCGCCACGGCGAGCGGCGCAAGATCGGCTCGGAGGAGATCGTGGAGCGCTGCCTGCTGGCGCTGGTCAACGAGGGGGCGCGGATCCTCGAGGAGGGGATCGCGCTGAGGGCCTCGGACATCGACGTGGTCTATGTCTACGGCTACGGCTTCCCGGCCTGGCGGGGCGGGCCGATGTTCTGGGCCGACCAGCAGGGTCTCGGGACCGTGCGCGACAAGCTCGCCGCCTGCTTCGAGGCGGACCGGGGCGAGGTGCTGAAGCCCGCGGCCCTGGTCGAGAAGCTGGCCGGGGAGGGCAGGGGCTTCGCGGACCTCGACAAGGGCGACGGCGGCTGATGACGCTGATCCCGGAGAGCGCGGAGCCGGCGCGGTTCGGGTTCGATCCGCGGCGGCTGGCGCGCATCCGAGGCTGGATGGAGCGCTATGTCGAGGCCGGCAAGCTGCCGGGCGCCCTGACGCTGGTGGCGCGGAGCGGCTCGGTGGTGTGGTGCGACTCCGTCGGCCTGCGCGACGTGGAGCGGGGGCTGCCCTGGGAGCGGGGTAGCCTCGTCCGCATCTACTCCATGACCAAGCCGGTGACGGCCACGGCGCTGATGATGCTGTGGGAGGAGGGCCTGTGCCATCTCGACGACCCGCTCGACGCCTTCTTCCGCGAGCGGATCCTCGGGCCGCTCGGGATGGACAACACCGCATTTGCCGTGCCGGAGGACAAGACGGGGCGGCTCGCCTGCCTCTACAGGGCAACGCCCGACCGCGGCATGGAGCTGGCCGAGGACGGGCCCGGCAGCCGGTTCCGCGACGGCGCCGTGAACATGTTCTCGGGCGGCGGCGGGCTCGTCTCGACGGCGGACGACTATCTGCGCTTCGCCGAGATGCAGCGGCGCGGCGGGGCGCTGGGGGAGGCGCGGATCCTCGGACCTCGGACGGTGCGGCTGATGGCGTCGAACCACCTGCCGGGCGACCTCGCCTCGATGGGGCAGAAGGTCTGGGCCGAGGTGTCAATCGAGGGGGTCGGCTTCGGGCTGATGGGCTGGGTGCTGCTCGACCCGGCGCGGGCGCAGATCCTCGGCAGCCCCGGGGACTATGGCTGGGGCGGGCTCGCCAGCACGGTCTACTGGGTGGACCCGGTGGAGGACATGGTGGTGCTGTTCCTCACCCAGCTCGCGCCGTCGAGCAGCCACCCGATCCGGAAGGAGCTGCGCGCGCTGGTCTATTCAGCACTGGTGGACTGAGGGGCCGCCCTCGTCGAGCGCGCCGTCATGCCCGGGCTTGACCCGGGCAACCGGTTGGGCCGGCGCCGGGAGCCTGGATTGCCGGGTCAGTCCCGGCAATGACCGGGGGATTGGCCACGCACGCCGCCATCACGGTGGTGATTGGTTGCGCCTTGCTCCGCGCTGCCGCCTTGGGGGCGGCCCGCCGACCCTGCTAGGGTCCGCGCCGGAGCGAGGCGCAGGCGAGGGACCGGACCATTCATGGCAGTTGCGGCGGAACCCCGGCGCCCGCACCTGACGGCCGCCGGTCAGCGATCTCAGACCGAAGAAGAAGCCCTGTCGTGCGTGCGCTGCCACGGTAGCGTCGGGCACTGGGTCCGTTGAGCTCCTGTTTTTACCCACGAGTTGCTTCCGACCATGGCTGCTGACGAAACACGCCAACAAGACCATAACCAGAGCTGGTGGCGCCGCCTGCGCTGGCCGCTGCTCATCGCCGTGGTGGCGCTGGCCACCGTGGGCCTGGTCGCACTCCTGACCAACATCATAGAGCGGCAGCAGGAGGCGCTCAACCCCTTCTACCGGGTCGTGGAGCTTACCGATACAACTACCAACCCGGCGGTCTGGGGTCAGAACGTCCCGATTCAGTATGACTATTATCTACGGACGGTCGACCTGACGCGGACCCGTTACGGGGGCAGCGAGGCCATTCCGAAGCAGCCGACGGAGATCGACCCGCGGGAAGTCGTCGCGCACTCCCGCCTCGTCGAGGACCCGCGCCTGCGTGAGTTCTGGGCGGGTTACG
>JBEPXW010000180.1:0-4866 GCA_041641715.1 Pseudomonadota bacterium | reverse complement strand
GCGACGCGCACGATTTCCGCATCGAGGCGCGGCTCGAGGCGCGCGAGGGCGGCGAGCTCGTCCACGAGCAGGACTGGGACGAGCGCATCCCGCGCAACCTCGTCTGAGGCGCGCCGGGCGGCGCAATCGCAGAAAGCTCTTGCGATAGCCGCGAAGCGTCGGCAACCTCCACGCATGATCTGAAAACCGCTGCGGCGGCGGATACCCCGCCGCCGCAGCGGGTTTGCCCCCGCGTCCCTTGCCGTGAGCGGGGGCGGAATAACCAAGAACGACGTTTCCCGTCGGGAAACGCTAACGGGAGGCTGAAGACCATGCGCATCCGGGATATTTCCAGGCGTCATTTCCTCGCCGGCACCGCCGCCGTCGGCACGGCGGGCATGCTGGGCCTGCCGCACGGCGCCCGCGCCCAGGCCGAGCGGCTCAACCTGCGCTTCGACGGCGACAACGACATCCTCGACCCCGGCTACATGAGCGGCGGCACCGAGATCGAGACGCAGAAGCAGATTTTCCCCTTCCTCGCCGAGTACGACCTCTCGGGCGACACCTACGGCTGGCGGCCGACCTATTTCGTCAAGAGCCTGGTCGAGCGCGACCCGACCCATATCGACTTCGAGCTCGCCGACGGGCTCGAGTGGTCGAACGGCTTCGGCCCGGTGCGGGCAGGGGACGTGAAGTATTCCTACGAGCGCATGAAGGAGACCGACTGGGCCGGCTATTTCGATGCCCTTGAGACGGTCGAGGTCACCGGCGAGCGCACCGGCACCCTCGTGCTCAACAAGCCCTTCGCGCCCTTCATCATGATCACCCTCTGCCACGGGCCCGGCGCCGTTCTGTGCGAGAAGGCCGTCGAGCAGGCGGGCGGCCAGTTCACGCTCGAGCCGCCGGCCATCTGCGGGCCTTACGCCTACGAGCAGATCCCCGGCCAACGCACGATCTTCTCGCCGAACGAGCTCTGGACGGGCCCGAAGCCCGCCTACGAGACCGTGGTCGCGCATATCATCTCCGAGGTGAAGGCGGCCGAGCTGGCCTTCGAGGCGGGCGAGCTCGACGTGACCGAGATCGGCGCCGACACGCTGGCGCGCTGGCTCGACAGCCCGCCCTCGGGCTCGGGCATCACGGTGGCCGGCGAGCTCCAGTACATGTGGCTCGGCATGAACACCGAGCATCCGAAGCTCCAGGACAAGACCGTGCGCCGCGCCATCCAGCACGCGGTCGACGTCGACTCGATCCTCCATGGCGCCTATTCGGGCACCACGTCGAAGTCCTACGGCATCATCTGCCCCGGCCTCATCGGCGAGCGCGACAGCACCCGGTATTACCAGTACGACCCCGCCAAGGCGCAGGAGCTGATGAGCCAGGCCGGCGCCGGCAACCTGGAGCTCGAGCTCAGGACGCTGAACGTGCAGGAGCGGCTGCTCGCCGCCCAGATCATCCAGGCCAACCTCGCCCAGATCGGCATCACCGTGAAGATCATACCGATGGAGTCGGGGCCCTTCTGGGAGATGGGCCTTGAGTCGAAGGGCGACACCTGGAAGGACCTGCAGCTCTGGCTGATGCGCTTCGGCACCCAGCCGGATCCCTACGAGGCGACCCAGTGGTTCGTCTCGGACCAGGTCGGGGTGTGGAACTGGGAGCGCTGGACCGACCCCGAGTACGATCGCCTCTACGAGGCGGGCATCGCCGAGACCGACCCCGAGAAGCGGCGCAACATCTACGTGAAGATGCAGGAGATCATGGAGGAGACGGGGGCCTACGTCTGGATCAACCACGAGCCCGAGACCTTCGCTCACAGCAACTTGGTGACGCTGCACGCGGCGCCCTCGGGCGAGCTGAACTACCGGCTGTTCAAGCGGGCCTGAGCCGTGGCCGGGGGGCCGCACCCCGGGAAGGCATGGTCGTGCCCCTGCTCGACGGGGGCAGCCAGTGACCTGTCCGGCGGCCCGACCTCCCGGATCGCCGGGTCAAACCCGGCGATGACTCGCGCAGGCGCGAGCGGAGCGCGCGCGCCATGCTGATCTACCTCGCCAAGCGGCTCGGCCTGGCGCTGGCGATCATCGTCGCCGTCGTCATCGTGCTCTTCTCGCTCATCCACCTGATCCCGGGCGACCCGGCGACCATCGCGCTCGGCACCCGGGCCAGCCCGGAGGCGGTGCAGCGCTACGCCGAGAAGATGCACCTCGACGAGCCGATCCTCGTCCAGCTCGGCATCTTTCTCGGCAATGCCGCCACCGGCGACCTCGGCGTCGACGTGTTCTCGGACCGGCCCGTGACGGACATCGTGCTCGACAACATGGGCTTCACCTTCGTCCTGATCGTCGCGGCGCTCGGCTGGGCGATGCTGATCGGCATCCCGCTCGGCTGCTTCTCCGCCGTGCGCCCGAACACCTTTCTCGACCGCGTCACCGGCGTCATCTCGGTCGGCACCATCGCGGTGCCCTCCTTTCTTGTCTCAATCTGGTCGCTGCTCGTCTTCGCCATCCTGCTCGGCTGGTTCCCGGCCATCGGAGCCGGCGAGCCGGGCGATTTCACCGATCAGCTCCAGCACCTCGTCCTGCCCGCCTTCGCGGTCGGGCTCGGCTGGGTCGGCTACCTCGCGCGCATGGTGCGCGCCTCGATGCTCGAGGTGATGGGCGAGAACTACATCCGCGCCGCCCGCGCCTTCGGCCTGCCGCCGCGCTGGGTGGTCTACCGCTACGCGCTCCGGGTCGCGATCCTGCCCACCATCACGCTCATCGGCATGGGCTTCGGCGGCCTGATCTCGGGCGCCGTCTTCGCCGAGGTGATCTTCGCCCGACCGGGCCTCGGCAAGCTCATCTTCGACGCGGTCTCCAGCCGCAACTTCCCCGTGGTGCAGGGGGGCGTGGTGCTCGCCACCTCGTTCTACATCGTCGTCACCCTCATCTCCGACCTCGTGGTCGCCTGGCTCGACCCCCGCGTCAGGGAGACGCTCTGATGGCCGCGCAACGCTCCGAGGCCAGCACCGGGTTCGCCCGCATCGATTCGGAGGGACTCGAGCGGCAGGTGAGCGAGTCGGCGGCGCGCGAGCGGCGCGAGAAGATCCTCCTGTTCCTGCGCAACAAGCAGGGCGTCTTCGGCCTGATCCTCGTCCTGCTCTTTTTCGCCAGCGCCATCCTCGCGCCCTGGATCGCGCCCTACGGGCCGACCGAGATGGACATCCCCGCGCGACTCGCGGGGCCCTCCCTCGACCACCTCGCCGGCACCGACCAGCTCGGCCGCGACACCTTCTCCCGCGTCCTCCACGGCGGACAGGTGGCGCTGCAGGTCGCGGCCATCGGCGTCTCGGTCTCGCTCGTCGTCGGCCTCATCCTCGGCATGATCGCGGGCTACGGGCCGCGCTGGCTCGACAACCTGATGCTCTTGGTCTTCGACACGGTGCGCGCCTTCCCGACCATCGTGCTGGCGCTCGCCACCGTGGCGCTCACGGGGCCGAGCCTCGAAATGGTGCTCGCCATCATCATCATCACCTCGATCCCGCAATACGCCCGCCTCGCCCGCACCGCGACACTCTCGGTCCGGAACGCCGAGTTCATCCTCGCCGAGCGCTCGCTCGGCGCCTCGATGCCGCGCATTCTCGGACAGCACGTGATGCCGAACGTGATCGGGCCGCTGCTCATCCTCGCCGCCATGGACGTGCCGGTGGTGGTCACCATCGAGGCGGGGCTCTCCTTTCTCGGCCTCGGCGTGACGCCACCGACCGCGAGCTGGGGCACCATCCTGAACGAGGGCTACCTGGTGATCCGCGACACGCCCTGGCTGGTGATCGCCGGCGGCATCCCGCTGGTGCTGACCACGCTCGGCTTCACCTTCCTCGGCGAGGCGCTGCGCGACGTCTTCGACCCGCGGCTGAGGCGGGGGAAATAGCCATGGCGTCCCTCCTCGAGATCCGTGACCTCTCGGTCGATTTCTGGACCCCGCGCGGCACGGTGCAGGCGCTGCGCGACGTCACCTTCGACGTTCCGAAGGGGCGCGTCCTCGGCATCGTCGGCGAGTCTGGCTCAGGAAAAAGCACCATCCTCTGGACAATCCTCGGCCTCCTCTCCGGCAACAGCACGGTGCGCTCGGGCACGCTCGAGATGGACGACCACGATCTGCTGAAGCTCACCGAGGACCAGCTCCGCGCCTTCCGCGGCGAGGACGCCACGGTCGTCTTCCAGGACCCGATGACCTCGCAGATCCCGGTGCTGACCTACGGCCAGCAGATGCTCGACATCCTCTACCGTCGGCCGAAGATGTCGACGGCGGAGAAGCGCAAGCTCGCCGTCAGCCTCCTCGGCCGCGTCGGCATCCCGGACCCGGAAATGCGCCTCGGCCAGTACCCGCACCACTTCTCCGGCGGCATGCGCCAGCGCGCCGCCATCGCCATGGCGCTCCTGACCAACCCGGCGCTCCTCCTCGCCGACGAGCCGACCACCGCGCTCGACGTCACCATGGAGGCCCAGATCATCCACCTCCTGCGCGAGCTGCAGGGGGAGCTCGAGGCCACCGTCGTCGTCGTCTCGCACAATCTCGGCCTGATCGCCCAGCTCTGCGACGAGGTCATCGTCATGTATGCCGGCGAGGTAGTCGAGCAGGGCGACGTGCGCCAGATCTTCCACAACGCCCAGCACCCCTATACGCGCGCGCTCCTCGAATGCGACCCGGCCCGGGTGCTCGAGCGCACGAGGAAGCTGCCGGTGATCCCGGGCGAGGTGCCGGACCTCACCGACCCGCCGCCGGCCTGCGTCTTCGCGCCGCGCTGCCCGCGCGTGATGGATGTCTGCCACCGGGTGAAGCCCCCGGACCACCGGAAGGAGGGCGCCGTCGCCCGCTGCCACCTCGTCGCCGGCGAGCACGCCGACCCGGACT
>JBEPXW010000179.1:0-4896 GCA_041641715.1 Pseudomonadota bacterium | reverse complement strand
ATGCCGGCGACCAAGGCCACGATGCCGGCGACCGACCAGACGATCCACCAGATGGTCTCGAGCGAGATGCCGACCGAGAGCGCCGCCTGGTGGTCGTCGGCCACCGCGCGCAGCGCCCGGCCCATCTTGGTGTACTGCGAGAAGAGCGTGAGCGCGATCACCAGCGCCGCGGCGACGAAGGCGGCCGTCAGCTCGAGCTTGTTCACGAACATGCCGGTGGCGTCGATGATCGTGTCCGAGGGGCCCGAAGGCAGGCCGATGTCGAGCGTCTTGACGTTGGCCCCCCACATCAGGTCGCCGATGCCCTCGAGCACGAAGGCAAGTCCGATCGCCGCCATGAACAGGATGATCGGCGGCTGGTTGACCAGCGGGCGGAAGACGACGCGGACGATGATCCAGGCGAGCGCGATCATCACCGCCGTGGTCAGCGCGATGCAGAGCGCGACGAACCAGAAGGGCGGCGCCGCGCCACCCTCGGGCGGCGCGTACCAGTGGTGCCAGTTGGTGCCGAAGATCCAGTTGATGACGTGGGAGAAGGGGATCTGGCCCTCTAGGAAGCCGACCATGGTGAGCGCGGCGAAGAGCGCGAGGACTCCTTGAGCGAAGTTGAAGATTCCGGAGGCCTTGAAGATCAGCACGAAGCCGAGCGCGACGAGAGAGTACATCACGCCCGCGAGCAGCCCCGCGACCACCACCTCCCAGAAGAACGGGTCGAAGAGAAGCATCTGCGCTCCCTAGTCGTGCGCGACGCCGAGATAGGCGTCGATCACTTCCTTGTTCGATCGCACCTCGTCCGGGGTGCCGTCGGCGATCTTGCGGCCGGAGTCGAGCACCACGACCCGGTCGGCGATGTCCATGACCACGCCCATGTCGTGCTCGATCAGCGCAATTGTGGTGCCGAGGTCCTCGTTGACGTCGAGCACGAAGCGGCACATGTCCTGCTTCTCCTCGACGTTCATGCCGGCCATGGGCTCGTCGAGCAGCAGGAGCTCAGGCTCGGCGGCCAGCGCGCGGCCGAGCTCGACGCGCTTCTGGAGCCCGTAGGGCAGCCGGCCCACCGGCGTCTTGCGGATGTGCTGGATCTCGAGGACGTCGATGATGCGCTCGACCCGCTCGCGGTGGGCGATCTCCTCGCGCTCGGCCGGGCCGGTCCAGAGCGCCTGCCAGAACATGTTGCGCCGCATGTGGATCAGCCGCCCGGTCATGATGTTGTCGAGCGTCGACATGCCGTTGAAGAGGGCGATGTTCTGGAAGGTGCGCGCGATGCCCTGCCGCGCGATCTGGTAGGGCTTGAGGTTACCCCGCTTCTCGCCGCGAAACCAGACCTCGCCCTCCTGGGGGTGGTAGAAGCCGTTGATGACGTTGAGCATCGACGACTTGCCGGCGCCGTTCGGGCCGATGATGGCGCGGATCTCGCCCTGACGGATGTCGAAGCTGACATCCTTGATGGCGGTGACGCCGCCGAAGCGCAGCGTGATGTTGCGGAACTCCATGAGCGTGCTGCCGACGCGGTGCGGGGTGAGGCCGTGCTCGAGCTCCTTCTCGACGTACTCGGCGTCGGTCTGGGCCGCCTCGGCTACCGGCTCGGTGCTCATGGGCCCGCTCCTCTCACGCTGCCCTCGCCGGCTCGGCCGCAGGGGCGAAGGTCCTGACGTCGCGGATGGCGAGGATGCCGGAGATCTTGCCCGTGCGGCCGTCCTCGTAAGTGACCTCGACCTCGCTCAGCACCCGGTCGGCGCCGCCGTAGAGGGCGTCTATCACCTCCGCGTAGCGCTCCGCGATGGTGCTGCGGCGCACCTTCATGGTGCGGGTGAGCTCGCCGTCGTCGGCGTCGAGCTCCTTGTGCAGGATCAGGAAGCGGCGGATCTGGCACTGCGCCAGAATCGGGTCCCCGGCGAGGCTCTCGTTGGTCGCCTCGACGTCGCGCTGGATCATGTCGTAGACGTCACCGTTCTGGGCGAGCTCCTGGTACGAGCCGTAGCCGATGTTGTTGCGCTCGGCCCAGTTGCCCACGGACTCGAGGTCCATGTTGATCATCGCGGTGACGTACTCGCGCTGGTGGCCGAAGCAGACCGCCTCGCGGATGTTCGGCCAGAACTTCAGCTTGTTCTCGATGTATTTCGGCGCGAACAGCGAGCCGTCGGCCAGCTTGCCGACGTCCTTCGCGCGGTCGAGGATGCGGAGCTGCCCGGTCCGCTCGTCCATGAAGCCGGCGTCGCCGGTGGCGACCCAGCCGTCCGGGGTCTTGGTCTTCTCCGTCTCCTCGGGTGCCTTGTAGTACTCGCGGAAGACGCCGGGCGAGCGGTAGAAGACCTCGCCGGTCGTCCCGTCGATGCGGAGCTCGACGCCCGGCGTCGGCACGCCGACCGTGTCGGGATCGACCGCGTCGTCGGGCTGCTGGGTGATGAAGACAGAGGCCTCGGTCTGGCCGTAGAGCTGCTTCAGGTTGACGCCGATCGAGCGGTAGAACTCGAAGAGGTCCGGCCCGATCGCCTCGCCCGCCGTGTAGCCGACGCGCACCCGGCTCATGCCGAGGACGTTCTTGAGCGGCCCGTAGACCAGCAGCTCGCCGAGGGCGTATTGCGCCCGGTCGCCGAGCGAGAGCGACGCGCGCGCCTTGCGCTTGGCCTCGCAGCGCTTCGCATGACCGATGAAGTGGTGGAAGATGCGCCGCTTGATCGCGCTGGCGTCCTCGATGCGGATCATCACCGTGGTGAGCAGGCGCTCGAAGATCGAGGGCGGCGCGAAGAAGTAGGTCGGACCGATCTCGCGCAGATCCGCGAGCATGGTGTCCGGCGACTCCGGGCAGCAGACGCAGAAGCCCTTGGTGTAGGCCTGGCCCATCGAGAAGATGAAGTCGCCCACCCAGGCCATCGGCAGGTAGGAGAGCATCGAGTCCGTCACCGTCAGCCGGTCGAAGTCGGCCGAGGCGCGCGAGGTGACGAGAATGTTGTCGTGGGTCAGCACCACGCCCTTTGGCCGGCCGGTCGTGCCCGAGGTGTAGAGGATCACGCATGGGTCCGAACCCTTGCCCGCGGCGACGCGCTTCTCGAGCTCGGCGCTGAGCTCGGCCTCGGCCTCGCGGCCGATCTTCTGCACTTCCTCGAGGGGATGCATGGCCGAATGGTCGTAGTTCCTCAGCCCCCGCGGGTCGCAGTAGACGATGTGGCGCAGCGCCGGCAGCCGGTCCTGCACGGAGAGCAGCTTGTCGACCTGCTCCTGGTTCTCGACCACGGCGAAGGTGACGCCGGCGTGGTCGAGCACGAACTGCATCTCCTCGGCGACCGAGTCCTGATAGACCGGCACCGGCGTCGCGCCCGCCATCTGCGCGGCGACCATCGACCAGTAGAAGTGCGGCCTGTTGTTGCCGACGATCGCGAGCGAGTCTCCGGGCTCGAGGCCGAGCTTCGTCAGTCCGAGGGCGAGCGCGCGGATCTGCTCCGCGGTCTCGGCCCAGGTCCAGCTCTGCCAGATGCCGTATTCCTTGTAGCGATACGCGTATCGCCCCCCACGCTCGCGGGCGTTGGCGAGCAGAAGCTTCGGAAAGGTGTCGTCCGTGACGGCACGCTCGGGCTGTTGCGTCACCTTTGCCCTCCCTGGATGCCCGCGGTTCCCGTCGGGCGGCGCCGCCGTCCGGGCCCGTCGGCCCGCGCGGCGCATTATTTGGTCCGAATTAGGAAGGCAGCGGCCCGCAAGGGTCAAGCCCCCTTATTCGAACGGGCGTTCAATTAATCGGAATCGGCGGGCCAGACAAGCAAAAACCGCGCCCGACCAACACGGGCGGGCGCGGCTTCCCGCCCGCCCGGCCCGCAAAGCGTTCGGGGGCGGGCGCGGCAGCTCCGCGTCGGCCCCGCGTCAGGCCCTGTCGCCGCCGCCGTTGCCGCCGCCGCTCGCGATCGGGATCGTGCGGGGCCGCAGCCCCTCGGGCACCTCGCGCACGAGGTCGATGTGCAGGAGCCCGTTCTCGAGCTTGGCGCCGGTCACCTTGACGTGATCGGCGAGCTGGAAGCGCCGCTCGAAGCCGCGCTCGGCGATGCCCCGATAGAGGTAGACGGGCTGCTGGTCCTCCGGCACCTCGCGCTTCTTGGCGGTCACGGTCAGGGACTGGTCCTTGACCTCGACGTTCAGGTCCTCCTCGCGGAAGCCGGCGACCGCGATCGAGATGCGGTAGTGGTCCTCGCCCGTCCGCTCGATGTTGTAGGGCGGGTAGCTGGGCACGTTGGTCTCGCCCGAGAGAAGCTGGTCGAGCATCGAGCCGAGACGGTCGAAGCCCACGGTCGAGCGATAGAGCGGGGAAAGATCGAGATTGCGCATGAGCCATATCCTCCTTCGCGAAGCGATACAGTCGGGTCTGCCCCCCTTGCCGGGCGGGCACGCTTGTCACGCCGGGTCCGCGGGCGGCACCCGGCACATCCGATCTGGGAGCGGGCCGGCATGCTGTCAAGTTCGCCCGCACCGGGGCCGCCGGCGCGGGCCGTCGGTTGCGATTCCGCACTATTGCGACTCACCCGGACGTGGTAGGAATCGCGCCGTGTTCGCCGCGCCGCCTGCAAGGCGCCCGGCGGCCGCCCCGAAAGCCAGGGCGGAGAGCCCGCCGCCGGCGCGAAACGACCCCCGGGTCGGCCGAGCGGCGCCATGGAGACGTGTCTCCGCCAGGATTGCGCCCGCCCGCGCCGTTCGCCTGCGTCATGTTTCGAGGGAGGAGACCTCATGTCCAGGAAAGCCGACACCGCCCACAGCTCCGACGCCGCCTCCGGCGCTCCGACGCACACCGCCTCGGGCGCCACGCCCGGGGCCGCGCCCGGGGCCGCGCCCTGGTCGGTGCGCGCCTTCAACGGTCCGGACCTCGAGGAGGCGGCGGCAACCGGCCAGCGCTCGCTCGCCGCGATGGCGCAC
>JBEPXW010000178.1:0-4900 GCA_041641715.1 Pseudomonadota bacterium | reverse complement strand
AAGCCGAGGCCGCGGATCGCGGCGACGTCGCGCACGGCGCCGTCGACCACCACGCCGGCGACGCCGCGGCTGATGGCAGCGCGTGTCAGGAGCCCCCCCCAGATCGCGTTGTCCGGGTGCCCGCCGGCGGCGATCACCAGTACCTCGCCGGACCGGACGAGGCGCAGCACCGCGTGGGCGGCGCTGTTGTCGCCCACCATGCAGGCGACCGTGCGCGCCTGCCCGGCCAGCCGGGTGCCCGGAGCGATTGGTTTGATGCGGGCGGCCATCGTGCCGCCGCGGTTCATGCAGTCCGAGGCGATGGCCGGCGGGATCTCCGCCCAGGCGGCGAGGTCGTCACTGCCGAGCGGCGTGAATGGCGCGTCGTGGCGGAGAAGTGGCATTGGCTGGCTCCGTCCGGGCTGGGTTCAGGCTTCGGCGCGGTGCGTCACCCGTGATCAATCGCGGGGGAGGCGGCCGGGCCGCGGGGAGGCGCTAGTCCTGGGTGCAGGTGCTGCGCTCGACGAGGGTCTCGCGATGGGCCTCGGCCTCCTCCTCGCTGGCGAACGGCCCCCCAGCGATCTGGTCCTTGCCGGTCGCGTACTGGCCGTTGATGCTGATCAGCCGCCCGGTCCAGCAGTCGCCGCTGGTGCGGTCGCGCAGCACGAACCAGCCCATGCCGGACTCGGCCGCCGCCGCGGGCAGATCGGCAGCGGCGAGGGCGAGGACAAGGGCGGTGACGGGGATTGCTGATGTTCTCATGAATCTCCCCCAATGGATCGCGGACAGGTCCTTTTCATAGGGCGCATCGGCGTGCGCCGCAACGTGCGAGCCGGGCCCGGAACGCAAAAGGCCCGCCGGGGGCAATTCCCGGCGGGCCCTGAATGGCCTTCGGTCGGCGCTGTACTCAGGCCGCCTTCGCCTGCAGCACCGCGTCGACCTTGGCGGCCGCCCGCGTCTCGTCGACGCGCTCGACCGCGGCCAGCTCACGGGTGAGGCGATCGCGTGCCGCCTCGTAGAGCTGACGCTCGGAATAGGACTGCTCAGGCTGGTCGCCGGCGCGGTAGAGGTCGCGCACGACCTCGGCGATGGCGATCAGGTCGCCCGAGTTGATCTTCTGCTCGTACTCCTGGGCGCGGCGTGACCACATGGCGCGCTTCACCCGCGCGCGGCCCTTGAGCGTGTCGAGCGCCTTGGCGACGAGGTTCGGGCTCGACAGCGAGCGCATGCCGATCGAGGACGCCTTGGCCGTGGGCACCCGGAGCGTCATCTTGTCCTTGTCGAAGGAGATGACGAAGAGCTCGAGCTTCGTGCCTGCGACTTCCTGCTTCTCGATCGAGACGATCTTACCTACGCCGTGGGTCGGGTACACGACATACTGATTGGGCCGGAACTCACCGGTCGATTGCGTCCTTTTTGACATGGTCTCTCCAGTGCGCCTCTCTCCTCCCGCGCGGCCCCACGAATCCGCGCGGTCGATACGAAGATCTCGACGCTGACACGCCGAGGGCTATTTTTATTCTGTCGCTACGAAACCCTGCCGCCGAATGCTGCCAATCCGACGGCCCTGCCGTTGTTTTGCTACATTTATGTAACAGATTCGCCCGACAATTTCCACTCCCCTGCGACGTTCCGGCGCGCCAAGGCTGGCCACGGTCAATTCCCGCGGCTTGCGTCGTCGAGTTCCCGCGCAGGTTGAACCGATCGCGCCCCGCCGGGCCTCAGTCTCCCTCGCCGGGCGCTTCGGAGAAGTATTTTTCCAGCTTCCCTTCCACGCCGTCGAACTCATCTGCGTCCGGCGGCGGGTCGCGCTTGACCGTGATGTTGGGCCAAGCCTCGGAATATTTCAGGTTGAAGCCGACCCACTCCTCCATTCCCGGTTCGGTGTCGGGCTTGATCGCCTCGACCGGGCACTCGGGCTCGCAGACGCCGCAGTCGATGCACTCGTCGGGGTGGATGACGAGCATGTTCTCGCCCTCATAGAAGCAATCCACCGGGCAGACCTCGACGCAGTCCATGTACTTGCAGCGGATGCAGGCGTCGGTCACGACATAGGTCATCTAGGCTCTCCGTTCGGTCTGCCGGTGCGGCCGGGCCGCGGCAGCAAAACACAGCGCGTCGATGTGATTGCGCAGTGTCAGCGTCTCCCGCCCGTGTTACTAGGGGCGCACGGGCCGGCCTTCAAGGGAGGTCGCCGCGCAAGGCATCGATTTTTCGCCGCGCCTTCTTGGTCGGACGGCCCGCCCCCGCGGGACGCTCAGCCGCCCGCGCGGCCTCCGCCGGCGGCTCGCCAGAGAATTCGGTGCGAGCCGGCTCGAGATCGGTGTAGAGGGCTTCCGCCTCTGCTGCCGGTCCTCGTCGGTTCCCGAGCGCGACGATCCGCACCACCCGGATCCGCCGGCCCTGCGGGAAGGTCAGCACGTCGCCGGCGCGCACCGCCTGGGCCGGCTTCAACGCGTGCTCGCCGTTGATGCGCAACCGGCCCGAGCCGGCGAGCTGCGCCGCCAGCCCGCGCGTCTTGAAGAAGCGGGCATGCCAGAGCCACTTGTCGACGCGGAGTTTCTCGGGAGGGTCGGGCGTGACCGGCGGCATGCGGCGCTACTTGAGCTTCAGCTCCTTGAGGATGGCGAAAGGGCTGTCGGGATCCGGCGTCTTCTCCTCGCGCTTCGGAGTCCGCGGCTTGCGGCCCGGCTTCGGCCCCTCCTTGGCAGCGCCTTCGCCCTGCTCCCGGCCCTTGCCCTGGCCGCGGGCGCGGCGGGGGCGGCGTTCAGACTTGTCCGCGGGCGCGGCCCGCCCCGGGGCCGGAGCGCCGCGGCGCTGGCGCTGGCGGAAGACATAATAGATTTCGGTCTCCGGCTCGGCTGGCTCGTCGGAGGCGGATGCCTCTGCCGCACCGGATTCCTCCACATCCGGCGTCGGATCGGCACCATTGCGGGTCGGCACGTCCGAAGCGGCAGATGCCTTGGCGTCCATAGCACCAGGTTCCCGCGACGTCAGGGTCTCGGCCTCCCCCTTGCCTGCCGCATCCTCTGCGCTCTCCGCACTGTCCGCGCTCGCAACTTCGGGCGCGTTCGGGGGCTCGCTAGTCGCGGCGGCCTCTACCTCCGCCACCGTAGCGCCGTCCGCGGCGGTGGCGTCGGCGCCATTCCCGGCCTTCGGTGGTCGCGGCGGGCGGCGACGCTCGCCGCGCTCGGCCTCGTAGCCGAGGCCCTGCATCAGCTCGGCGAACTGGTCGAGCGTGCAGCCGGTGATCGAGAGCATGTCCGCCGTCGCCTCGAAGCCCGCCTTCGCATCCATGGGCCGGATCAGGTCGGCGAGCCGCTCCAGCATGTCGATCCTCAGCGCCCGTGGACCGCAGAGCCGGTAGCCAACCTTCTCGTAGTAGCCCTGTGGCGCGCTGTCGACAGCCGGAATGGTCACAAGGCCCGGAGGTGGAACGTCCGGCACCGTCTCGAAGCCTTCCCAGAGGCTCCAGAGGATCAGCCTGAGGCGCGTCGGTGCGGGCTTGAGCAGCGCGGGCATGAACACGTGGTGCTGGCCGAAGCGGACCCCGTGCTTCCTGAGCAGGGCGCGATCCTCCTGGCCGAGTTGCTTGACGTCGTCGGCGACCTCGCGGCGTGGGATCACACCCATGGCCTCGGATAGCTGGAAGGCGACGCCACGGGCGAGGCCCGTGATGCTCTCGTCGGCGCGCATCTGCAGCATCGGCTCGAAAAGTGTATTGATGCGGCGCTGGACCCAGTGGCCGAGGCGGCGCTCCACCTTCTCGGCGACCGGCGCCTCGGCGAGGTCGTCGACGAAGACCTGCACCTTTGGCGCCAGCGGGCTGTCGCCCTTCTCGAGCCGACCGACGGCGTCGGTGCCCCACATCAGGCCGCCTTGGTCGGTGAGCTCGATCTCGGTGTCGGGGCTGGCGTAGAGCCGGTCCGCACGGCGGCCGAGCTCGGCCTTGAGCCCCGCGAGGCTGGCCGAGCGCAGCATCCGGCCCTCCTCGTGTGCCGCGCTCTCGTCCACGGTGAAGCGGAACCCGTCGAGGCGGCCGACGAAGTGCCCCTCGACGCTCACCTCGCCCTTGTCGTTCACATCCGCCACAAGGTCTTCCTTCTGCTTCAGGCGGCGCATCAGCACGCTGGTCCGCCGGTCGACGAATCGCTGCGTCAGCCGCTCGTGCAGCGCCTCGGAGAGCCGGTCCTCGACCTCGCGGGTACGCGCCCGCCAGGCGTCCGGGTCCTCCAGCCATCGCGCCCGGTTCGCGACGTAGGTCCATGTGCGGACATGGGCCAGCCGCTTCGACAGCGCGTCGATGTCTCCGTCCACACGGTCGATCCGCTCCACCTGCGTTGCAAGCCAGTCCGCCGGTATTACGCCACCATCGGCCAGCAGGAAACGGTAAATCCGTGACAGAAGCGTGGCGTGGTCCCCGGACATTGTCTTGCGGTAGTCCGGAATCTGGCAGACTTCCCACAGGAGCCGGATCCGATCCCCGCGGCGCGCGACGTCGCGGATCTCCGGGTCAAGGTATAGACGCTTCAGGGCGGCAAGATCATCCGCCTCGCGCGCGCGCATCAAATCCGGCGCCTCCGGCGCGGCCTCGAGGCTCTCGATCAGCGCCGGCACGGTGCCGAACTCGAGATCCGCGTTCCGCCACATCAGTTTGGTCAGCGGCTTGAAGCGGTGGCTCTCGATCGCCTCGACGGCTCCCGGCTCGATCATCCGCGCTTCGCCGGTCACGCCGAAGGTGCCGTCGCGTGTGTAGCGTCCGGCCCGGCCGGCGATCTGGGCGAGCTCGTTCGGCTCGAGCCGGCGGTGGCGCCGCCCATCGAACTTGGCGAGCCCGGCGAAGGCCACATGGTCGATGTCCATGTTCAGCCCCATGCCGATGGCGTCGGTGGCGACGATGTAATCCACGTCGCCCTGCTGG
>JBEPXW010000177.1:0-4905 GCA_041641715.1 Pseudomonadota bacterium | reverse complement strand
AGCTCGAGATCGCCCGCGCCTTCCCGGACTCGGAGGTTCGGGACACATGGACCTGGTTCCAGACGGGTCTGAACACGGACGGCGCGCACAACCCGCTGACGGCCCGCCGGATCGGGAAGGGCGACCTCCTCAGCCTCAACTGCTTCCCGATGATCTCGGGCTACTACGCGGCGCTCGAGCGCAACCTTTTCCTTGGCGAGCCTGACGCGGCCACGCTCGGGACCTGGGAGGCGAACGTCGGCGCCCACGAGCTTGGCCTCTCGCTGATCCGGCCGGGGATGCGCTGCTCGGACATCTGCACCGAGATCAACGCCTATCTCGCCGAGCGCGACCTCCTGCAGTACCGTACCTTCGGCTATGGCCACTCCTTCGGCATCCTCTGCCACTATTACGGCCGCGAGGCGGGGCTCGAGCTCCGGGAGGACATCGATACGACTCTCGAGCCCGGCATGGTCGTCTCGATGGAGCCGATGGTGACCATCCCCGAGGGCCGGCCGGGCGCGGGCGGCTATCGCGAGCACGACATCCTCGTTGTCACCGCGGATGGCGCCGACAACATCACGGGCTTCCCTTACGGGCCCGCGCACAACATTCTTGGCGCGTGAGTCTCGCCCGTCGCCGTACGTGCCCCGGAGGCGCGCCCGGCGGCGCCGGTCGCGGGGGGAACCGCAGGGCAGGGAGGACGGAGAATGTGGAAGCTCACGCTCGCGGCGCTGGCCGTCTCGCTGGTTGCAGGGCAGGCGGTCGCGGAGGACAGGGAAGGTTACTACTACCCGCCGATCACCTCGGAGGAAGTTTTTGCGCGCACGATGATGGACGTGCCCCCAGCGGACCGCGAGGCCCGGGTGCGCTTCGTCATCAACGCCACCAGAACGCTGGTGAAGGCGTCGGGCGCGCCGCGCTACGTCATCTTCGAGAAGGGCGGTCAGGCCCAGCACATGATCATCCTCGCCCTCGACGACGAGGTCTTCGGCACGCTCTACCGCGCCCGCGCCGTCCTTGCGCAGCTCACCGCTCGGATCCGTGGCAGCGAGTTCTTCGAGAAGACGGGCCTCATGAGCGAGGCGACATGGTTCGACATGGCGAAGCTGCTTGGCTTCGAGGATGTGGTCGTCTCCGACGGTCGCAACTGGGCGCACCGGGTGGTGCTGCAGTAGGGGAGCGCCGCGCGGCGCTGTTGCCTCGGCGCGGGCGGCGCGCTAAGGGGCGCGCATGAGGGAGACGAAGCTTACCGCGCTCGGCCGCGAGGCCGGGATTCCCGCGAGCCCCGACGAGGCCTGCCTCGACCCGGTGCCGAACCCGCACCGGGACGCGGATTACGTGGTGCGCTTCGTCTGCCCGGAGTTCACCGCGCTCTGCCCGATCACCGGCCAGCCCGACTTCGCGCATCTCGTGATCGACTACGTGCCGGACGAGTCGATCGTCGAGTCCAAGTCGCTCAAGCTCTACCTCGCCGCCTTCCGCAACCACGGCGCCTTCCACGAGGACTGCACGCTGGCGATCGGCAGGCGCATCGTCGAGGCGATCGCGCCACGCTGGCTGAGGATCGGCGGCTACTGGTACCCGCGGGGCGGCATGCCGATCGACGTCTTCTGGCAGACGGGCGCGCCGCCCGAGGGCGTCTGGCTGCCCGATCAAGGCGTGGCACCCTATCGCGGCCGGGGCTGAGCCCGCCGCCACCGAGTCCAGGGAGAGAGACATGACCGCCGAGATCATCGACGGAAAGGCCTTCGCCGCCGACCTTCGCGCCCGGGTCGGCCACCAGGTCGCTCGGCTCAAAGCCGAGCGCGGGCTGACGCCGGGCCTCGCCGTGGTCCTCGTCGGCGAGCACGCGGCGAGCCAGGTCTACGTGCGGAACAAGGCCAAGGCGACCCGCGAGGTCGGCATGTACTCGGAGGAGCACAACCTCAGCGCCCGGACCTCCGAGGACGAGCTCCTGAACCTGATCGCGCGGCTGAACACGGATCCGGCGATCCACGGTATCCTGGTGCAGCTCCCCCTGCCGGACCATCTGAAGAGCGACCTGGTGATTAACTCGATCGATCCGGAGAAGGATGCCGATGGTTTCCATATCCTGAACGTCGGGCTTCTCGGCACGGGGCAGAAGGCGATGGTGCCCTGCACGCCGCTCGGCAGCCTGATGCTGCTGCGCGACCGTCTCGGCGACCTCTCGGGCAAGGAGGCCGTGGTGGTCGGGCGCTCGAACATCGTCGGCAAGCCCATGGCACAGCTCCTGATCCGTGAGAGCTGCACGGTGACCGTGGCCCATTCGCGCACGCGGGATCTGCCGGAGGTTTGCCGGCGGGCCGATATCCTCGTCGCCGCCGTCGGGCGGCCCGAGATGGTGAAGGGCGAGTGGGTTAAGCCGGGCGCCACCGTGATCGACGTCGGCATCAACCGCGTGCCGGCCCCGGAGAAGGGCGAGGGCAAGCACCGGATCGTCGGCGACGTGGACTTCGACGGCGCCTCCAAGGTCGCCGGCGCCATCACGCCGGTCCCGGGGGGCGTCGGCCCGATGACCATCGCCTGCCTGCTCGCCAACACGGTGACGGCATGCTGCCGCGCCAACGGCCTGCCCGAGCCGGAGGGCCTGACGGCGTGAGCCCGGGGACGGGCGTCTGAGTCCGCCGGCTCCAGCCCGCGTCCGGCGGCTGATTGCCGGCGTAGCGCGGCGTGCCGTCGTCCGGGGTGGGGCTTCGCGGCTCCTCGCACCAGATGTGGCCGGTCGGCGAATTCCTCCGGCGTTGTCGAGAACGCCGAACGCGATGTCGAGGGAGTTCCGTCCGCCCGCTCCCGGAAAAGCAAGCCGCTGCAGTGCGAGCATAAGCCGTGCCGTGCGCGAGGGCTGCTGGCCCACCGGACGCTGTCGGTGATGGGGATGCGGTCGCGCGGGGCCGTGACCGCCCCTGAGTGATTGCCCGACTGGCGCTGGCACTCGCGGCAATGGCACTCCGTCGGCGGCTCCACGGGGTCGGTGATGGTGAACTGAAGCGCGCCGCAGAGGCAGCCACTGGTCATATTGTCGGCCGACAGGTCGTTACAGTTCCAACCGGGCGCCGTCTGCCGAGCATCAGGTCTTGTCTGCGAGTCCCGCTAGCGTCATGAAAGTGCCGATCGCGAGCGCCACGGGCGTCTCCTCCCCGTCCGAGACGGCGTAGACGTCGGCGCGGGCCACGGTCAGGCGCCGCCCGGCCCGCTCGACCCGGCCGCGCGCGACCAGCCGCTCGCCTTTCGCCGGGGCCAGGAGGTTGATCTTCAGCTCGACCGTCAGCACGCCGTCATCTGCGGCCATCAGGCTCTGCGAGGCGTAGCCCGCGGCCGAGTCGGCAATCGACCAGGCGGCGCCCGCATGGGCGTAGCCGTGCTGCTGCTCGAGCTCCGGCCGAAGCGGCAGCTCGATGTCCACGGTGCCCGGCTCCACCGCGCCGAGGCGGGCGCCGATCAGCGCCATGAATTTCTGCCGCGCGAAGGAATCCTTCACGCGCTCGCGATAGTTCGGGTCCCGGGGCTCGAGGCGCCGGCTCATGCGCCCAGCCTGGCGCGCGCCACGCAAGCAACCGTCCGGCCGAGCAGGTAGGCCTGCGCCTCGCGATCCAGCAGCCGGTCGAAGACCGGATCGCTCGCGTCGAGCCCGCCGGTATAGGTTCCGAAAGCGGGCAGGATCACTCGGTGGGAGTCGACGAGAAAACAGCGTCGGGTGACGACGATGCCGCGGCGTGCGAGGCGTCCCTTGGGGTGGTAGTGGGCGGAGACCTCGCCGCCCGGGGCCGGCTTCGCCTGCGCAACGTGTCGGAAGGCGAGGGGACCGACGGAGAGCGCGCCGCGATAGCTGCCGGGCAGCCCGGCGGGCCCCGGGTCGTGGTTGCCGGCCACCCAGATCCAGCGCCGGCCCGCGGCCAGTTCCCCGATCCGGGCCAGCGCCGCGTCCTCCAGCCCCTCCGCGGCGAGGAGGTCGTCGAAGGAGTCACCGAGGCAGATCACGCAGCGGGGGCCGAGCGCGGCCACCTCCGCCGCCAGCCTTTCCAGCGTGTCGAGGGTCTCGTAGGGCGGCAACAATCCGGCGCCCCGGCGCGCCAGCCGTTCGGCCCGGCCGAGATGCAGGTCGCCGACGCAGAGGAGCGACTCGTCCGGCCAATAGAGCGCCCCGCTCGGCCTCAGAAAAAGTTCCGCCCCCGCCAGCGTGATCCGCGCGCCGTTGGCCGTCTCCCCGGGCCGGGAAAGGGCGGGCGCGGCGTGCGCCCCCGCCCCTGTCCCGTCTGTCGTCACGCGCAGGCGGCGACCGCCCGCCGGGTCAGAACGCCGACGAGGTGGGCGCGGTACTCCGGCGTGCCGTGCAGGTCGCCGAGCATGCCGTCGGGCGAGACCTTGAGGTCCTTCACGGCGTCCGGCGAGAAGTTGCCCGAGAGCGCCTGCTCCGCCTCGCTCCAGCGGAACACGCCTTCCTCCGAGGCGCCGGTGACGGCGACGCGGACGCCGCTGTCCGTCTTCGCGACGCAGACGCCCGTCAGCGCGAAGAGCGAGGCCGGCTGCTCGAGCTTCTGGTAGTTCGCCGCCTGCACCGCGGGGAAGCGCACGGCGGTGATGATCTCGCCCTCGTCGAGGGCGGTTTCGAACAGGCCCTGGAAGAAGTCATCCGCGGCGATCTCGCGCTGGTTCGTCACCACCGTCGCCCCCGCGGCCAGTACCGCCGCCGGGTAGCACGCCGCCGGGTCGTTGTTGGCGAGGCTGCCGCCGATGGTGCCGCAGTTCCTGACCTGCGGGTCGCCGATCCCCTCGGCGACCTTGCGGAGCCACTCCGGCGCGTCGCCCGATCCCGCCACGGTGGCGTGGGTCGCCCCGCCGCCGATCTCGCAGCCGCCGCCGGTCGCCTTAACGTCGCGGTCGAGGCAGGCGCCGAGGTCCACC
>JBEPXW010000176.1:0-4911 GCA_041641715.1 Pseudomonadota bacterium | reverse complement strand
CCAGCCGTGCGATCTCCTCCTTCTTCGCCGTGACGAGGGCGCGCAGTCGCTCGAACTCGGCCTCGTCGCCGCGCTTCTTCGCCTCGCCCACCGCCTTGGAAGCGGCGTTCCGCTCGGCCTGCGCGGCCTCGGAGGCGGTGATCCTCGCCCGGCGCGCCTCGTCGATGGCCAGGATCTCCGCCGCCACGGGTGCCAGCCCGCGCCGCGCCAGCGCCGCGTCGAAGGCCTCCGGGTCCTCGCGGATCAGGCGGATGTCGTGCATGGCCCGTGTCTCCCTGCGGAATCGGGCGGGGTTATGCCCGATCGGCGCGGGCATTTCCAGAAGCGTGGACATGCGCGCCCGCCCGGCCATTCCCGGCCCCGCTTGCGCCCCCTCGTCCCTCCGGTTATATGCGCCCTGACCCGGATGATCCCGGCCCCGGCCCGCCCGCGATGCCAGACGAGAAGGACCCAGCATGCTAGTCACGCCCGCCTACGCCCAGGCCGGAGGAGGCGAGGGAAGCTTCATCGCCTCGCTCATCCCACTGATCCTGATCTTCGTGATCTTCTACTTCCTGCTGATCCGGCCGCAGCAGAAGCGCGCGAAGGAGCACCGCGAGATGGTCGCGAACCTTCGCCGCGGCGACCAGGTGGTGACGGCGGGCGGCGTCAAGGGCAAGGTCACCAAGGTCGGCGAGGGCGAGGAGATCGAGGTCGAGATCGCCAAGGATGTCAAGGTCACGGTGATCAAGTCCACGGTCTCGGCGGTCCTCTCCAAGACCGAGCCCGCCAAGGAGCAGGGCTGATCCGCACGCGGACGGCTCCCGGGCGGACCTGAACGGGAAGGCGCGATGCTCTACTTTCCTCCCTGGAAGCAGGCGCTGATCGTCGGCATCTGCCTCGTCGGCCTCGTTTTCGCGATGCCGAACCTGTTCTACGACAGGGCCGATCAGGCATCCTACGCCCGTGACCGGATCGAGGAGCTCGAGCGCCAGGGCGAGCCCGTGCCCGCCGAGCTGCGCCAGGACGCCGAGCAATGGCCCTCATGGCTGCCCGGCGACGTGGTCAATCTCGGCCTCGACCTGCGCGGCGGCGCGCATCTCCTCGTCGAGGTGCAGGTCGAGGAGGTGGTCGCCGAGCGCATGCAGCAGCTCCGCGCCGAGGTGCGCGAGGGGCTGATCGACGCGGACGTCCGCCGCTTCACCGAGCTGCGCGCGGCCGAGGACCACGTCTCCGTCACCATCACCAACGCGGAGGACGTCGAGACCGCCCGCCAGGCGCTCGAGGGCCTCGCCCAGCCCGTCGGCGGATTCCTCGGCGGCGGCGGCTTCGGCATGGGCGGGCAGGTCGGCGGCGGCCAGGACCTCGAGGTCACCACGACCGGCGACCGGACGCTCCGCCTCTCCCTCACCGAGCCGGCCGTCGCGGCGCTCACCGACCGCACGCTCACACAGTCGCTCGAGATCGTCCGCCGCCGCGTCGACGAGGCGGGCACCCGCGAGCCCACCATCCAGCGCCAGGGCGAGCGGCGCATTCTCGTCCAGGTCCCCGGTATCGGCTCGGCCGAGGAGCTGCTCGACCTGATCGGCCGCACCGCCAAGCTGACCTTCCACGAGGTCAAGGGCTTCGACTCGCAGCCGATGTCTGCCGGCCCCGGCGAGATGGTCGTGCCGTCGGCCGAGGACGACACCTTCTACCTCCTGCAGCGCCGCCCGGTGCTGAGCGGCGAGCACCTGACCGAGGCCACGCTCGGCTTCCATCCGGAGACGAGCCTGCCCGTGGTGAACTTCACCTTCGACACGGCGGGCGCGCGCACCTTCGGCAACTACACCTCGGCGAATGTCGGCCAGCTCTTCGCCATCGTGCTCGACGGCGAGGTGATCTCGGCGCCCCGGATCCAGAGCCCGATCCTCGGCGGCTCCGGCTTCATCGAGGGCAACTTCACCTCCGAGTCGGCCAAGGAGCTCGCCATCCTCTTGCGCTCGGGCGCGCTGCCGGCCTCGATCGAGGTGCTGGAGCAGCGCACCGTCGGCCCCGACCTCGGCGCCGACTCGATCGAGAAGGGGGAATGGGCGACGCTGATCGCGCTCGTCTCCGTGATCGTCTTCATGGGCGCCTATTACGGCCGCTTCGGCCTCTACGCGAACATCGCGCTCGGCCTCAACATCGCGCTGATCTTCGCCGCCCTCTCGCTGATCGGCGCCACGCTGACGCTGCCCGGAATCGCCGGCATCGTGCTGACCATCGGCATGGCGGTCGACGCCAACGTGCTGGTGTTCGAGCGCATACGCGAGGAGCTGCGCGGCCAGAAGGGCGTCGCCCGCTCCATCGAGCGCGGCTACGAGCACGCCTGGAGTGCCATCGTCGACGCCAACATCACCACGCTGATCGCCGCCCTCATCCTCTTCGGCATGGGGTCGGGGCCGGTCAAGGGCTTCGCGGTGACGCTCGGCATCGGAATCTGCACCTCGCTCTTCACGGCGATCATGGTGACGCGGCTGATGATCGCCCGCTGGGTGCGCCGGGCGCGGCCGAAAACCATCGCGTTCGGCTGGATTCGCATGGTGCCCGCGGTGACGAGCTTCGACTTCATGACCTGGCGGCGGCCCTTCGCCATCGGCTCGGGCGGGCTGATCGTCGCCTCCGCCCTGCTCGTCGCCGTGCTCGGGCTCAACTTCGGCATCGACTTCCGCGGCGGCACCATGATCGAGGTGCACACGGAGGAGCCCGCCGACCTCGGCGAGATCCGGAACGCCGTCGACGACCTCGGCCTCGGCGAGGTGCAGGTGCAGGGCTTCGGCGCGCCCACGGCCGTCCTCGTCCGCGTGCAGGAGCAGCCGGGCGGCGGCGACGCGCAGATGGAGGTGGCGAGCCTCGTCGGCGACACGCTGAAGCAGGAGATCGCGGGCGCGGAGGTCGCCCGCGTCGAGGTGGTCGGCCCGAAGGTCTCGGGCGAGCTTCTCCAGGCCGGCATCATCGCCATCCTGCTGGCGATCGTCGCCATCTCGATCTACATCTGGCTGCGCTTCGAGTGGCAGTTCGGCGCCGGCGCGGTGCTGGCGCTGATCCACGACGTGGCGCTCACCATGGGCGTGTTCGCGATCCTCGGTATCGAGTTCAACCTCTCGATCGTCGCGGCGATCCTGACCATCGTCGGCTACTCGCTGAACGACACGGTCGTGGTCTACGACCGCGTGCGCGAGAATCTGCGGAAATACAAGAAGATGCCGCTGGTGGAGCTTTTGAACCTGACGATCAACGAGACGCTGAGCCGGACGCTCGCCACCTCGCTGACCACGCTTGTGGCGCTGGTGGCGATGTTCTTCCTGGGGCCGCAGGTGATCCAGGGCTTCACCTTCGCCATGATCTGGGGCATCCTCGTCGGCACGTACTCGTCCATCTTCGTCGCGGCGCCGCTCCTGATGTGGATGAACGTCAAGCGCGACTGGACCACGGCCGAGGAGCAGAAGGCCGGCGTGCAGTTCGGCGGCGCCCAGGTCTGAGGCGGGCGGGTCTGAGGCCGGCAAGGGACGACCCCGATGCTCCTGAACGAGATCGGCGCCCCCCGCGCGCAGCGCATCGATTCCTACGGGCCGGGCGGCTTCCGCATCGAGGGCGTCTGGCACGCCGGCTCGGTGATCCTCTCGCCCGACGGCATCGAGGGCTTCGAGGGGCCGGTCGAGGCGGAGAAGCTCGGCGCGATCCTCGCCCATTCGGAGGCGCTCGACATCGTCCTAATCGGCCAGGGCGAGGTCTTCCGGCCCCTGGCGCAGCCCGTGCGCCTCGCCCTCGAGGAGGCCGGCCTCGGCGTCGAGCCGATGGCGACGGACGCCGCCTGCCGCACCTACAACCTGCTGCTCGCCGAGGACCGCCGCGTGGCGGCGGTGCTGGTGGCGATCTGACCGGGCCGCCCCGCCCTGCGCAGGCGTCCACGACGAGAATCGCATGATTTCAATGGCTTGACCCCGCGTCCAAATTTGGACGCCCGGGCGGAGGGGGTGCGGGGCACGGGCGGGCGGTCCCGGGAAAGCCCCTTTCGCATCCTCCCGTTCCGCCTATATTGCCCGCGAGGGGGTTCGAAGCCCCCCGAAGCCGAGTCCACACGATTCACATCAACGAGAAGGGGACCGATCCATGGCATTCGAACTTCCCGACCTGCCGTATCCGCACGACGCGCTGGCCGACGGGGGAATGTCGAAGGAGACGCTCGAGTATCACCACGACATCCACCACAAGGCCTATGTCGACAACGGCAACAAGGCCATCCAGGGCACCGAGTGGGAAGGCAAGCCGGTCGAGGAGATCGTCAAGGGCACCTACCAGTCCGGCGCGGTCGCCCAGAACGGTATCTTCAACAACGCCTCGCAGCAGTGGAACCACACCCAGTTCTGGCAGATGATGAGCCCGAAGGGCGGCTCCATGCCCTCCGAGCTCGAGAGCCGGATCCGGGACGCCTTCGGCTCGGTCGACAAGTTCAAGGAGGACTTCGTCGCCGCCGGCGTCGGCCAGTTCGGCTCCGGCTGGGCCTGGCTGGTGGTCGACAAGGACGGCAGCCTCAAGGTCACCAAGACCGAGAACGGCGTGAACCCGCTCTGCTTCGACCAGCACGCGCTGCTCGGCTGCGACGTGTGGGAGCACTCCTACTACATCGACTTCCGCAACAAGCGCCCCGCCTACCTGCAGAACTTCCTCGAGAACCTGGTCAACTGGGAGAACGTGGCCGAGCGCCTTTCGAAGGCGGGCGGCTGAGCCCCTCGCCATCACGCGAAGCGACCCCGGGCGCCGAGTCCGGGGTCGTTTTCCTTCGGGAGCCTGCGCGGCAAGGCCGGCCGGTCCGCGCTTGCTCAGCCGTCGCCCCGGCGGGCCCGGGCGACCGCCTCAGGGCAGGGCGCGGCGCAGCGCGGCCATCATCTCGTCGACGGTCTCGACCAC
>JBEPXW010000175.1:0-4914 GCA_041641715.1 Pseudomonadota bacterium | reverse complement strand
CCATCGTCGGCGGCGGCACGCGCTTCCAGCCGGTCTGGGTGGCCGACGTGGCCGAGGCCGCGGGCCGCGCGGCCGCGGGGCAGGTCGCGGCGGGGACTTACGAGCTCGGCGGCCCCAACATCTACACCCTGCGCGAGGCGGTGGAGCTGACGCTCCGCGCCATCCACCGGCGCCGGGTGATCCTCGACATGCCGTTCTGGCTCGCCCGGCTGCAGGGGTGGTTCCTCGAGTGGCTCCCCGCCCCGCCGCTGACCGTGGACCAGGTCAGGCTTCTCGCCCGCGATAACGTGGTCGCCAACGGCGCGCGCACCCTGGCCGACATCGGCATCGAGGCGGCGGCGCCTGAGGGCGTGATCGAGACCTACCTCGTCTCCTACCGCCCGCACGGGCAGTACGAGCGCATGACCGGCGGGGAAAGCAATGGCGGCAGCGCCCCCGCCTGACGGATCCTCAGGCATAGGCGAGCGCCAGCAGCCCCGCACCCAGAGCCAGCCGGTAGAGGACGAAGGGGAGCATCGTCCACTCGCGGCGGAACATGCGCATCATCACGGCGAGCGCCGCCAGCGCCGCTACGAAGGACAGCGCCGCGCCGAGGCCCAGCTCCCCCGTCAGGGCGTAGTTCCCGGACCGCACGAGCGCGGCCGTCTCGAGCGCGCCGGCCGCCAGCGTCACGGGGATCGCCATCAGCAGCGAGAGCCGCGCCGTCTCCGTGCGCTGGAAGCCGAGCAGGCGGCCCATCGTCATGGTGATACCGGACCGGCTCGTTCCCGGCACCAGCGCGAGCGCCTGCGCGAGCCCCATCAGCACGGCATCCCGGGCCCGCCACTCGGTCCCCTGCCGCCGCTGCGCCCCGGCGCGGTCGGCAAACCAGAGCAGGAGGCCGCCGAGGAGCGTCGCCCAGCCGATCACCGCGAGCGCGCGGAGGCCCTGGACCGCTCCCGTCGCCTTGAGCGCCAGCCCGGCCGCCAGCGCCGGCACAGTGGCCAGGGCAAGCAGCAGAAAGAGGCGGGCGGCCGCCGTGTCCCATCGTCCTCGAGCGACATCGCGAAGCCCGGCGAGCAGCCGGCCGGTGTCGCGGCGGAAATAGAGGCAGACTGCCGCCAGCGTCCCCAGATGCACCGCCACGTCCATGGTCACGCCCTGGTCGGGCCGCCCGGTCAGCAGCGGCCAGAGCACGAGGTGCCCGGAGGACGAGATCGGCAGGAACTCGGTGACGCCCTGTATCAGCGCGAGCGCGACGAGATCGAACAGTGTCATTGCGGAACCCGGTCTTTTCGGCGGCGCCCCTCAAGTCCTAGCGGGCGGGCCTTGGCTTGCAAACGACAAGTTGGGTCAATCAGCCTTCCCTAAAATTGGCCACGAATCGCTCCCGAGTCGCTTTGCGAAGCAGAAAATCGGCAAAAAAGACAGAAGCACTGACTTTATTTTCCGGAATGGTTCCGGTAAGTAGGCGGTGACAGACGGGGGGCGGCACGCGCCGGGGTCCGGGGCGTGTCTTCGTGACCGCGGAACGAGTAGGCGCATGGCCCAGAGGATGATGAAGTTCGTCTCGCTCGAGCGCGAGATGCCGGAGAAGCGCACCGCCGAGGAGCGGGCGCGCGACTTCGGCGAGGTCTACCGCGAGTTCGCCGCCGAGAAGGCGGCGGCGCAGGCCGCGCGCTGCTCGCAGTGCGGCGTGCCCTTCTGCCAGACGCACTGCCCGCTCCACAACAACATCCCCGACTGGCTGAAGCTTACCGCCGAGGGCCGGCTCCAGGAGGCCTACGTCCTCTCACAGGAGACCAACACCTTCCCCGAGATCTGCGGCCGCATCTGCCCGCAGGACCGGCTCTGCGAGGGCAACTGCGTCATCGAGCAGGCCGGCCACGGCACCGTGACCATCGGCGCCATCGAGAAGTACATCACCGACACCGCCTGGGAGGAGGGCTGGGTCGAGCCCATCGCGCCGCTGGCAGAGCGTTCCGAATCGGTCGGCATCGTCGGCGCGGGGCCGGCGGGCCTCGCCGCCGCAGACCGCCTCCGCCGTCTCGGCTTCCAGGTGACGGTCTACGACCGCTACGACCGGGCGGGCGGGCTCATGACCTACGGCATCCCGAACTTCAAGCTGGAGAAGCCGGTCGTCGAGCGCCGCAACAACCAGCTCGCCGAGGGCGGCATCGAGTTCGTGCTCGACTGCCGGGTCGGCGAGGACATGGCCTTCGAGGAGCTGCGCGAGCGTCACGACGCCATCCTCATCGCCACAGGCGTCTACAAGGCGCGGGACCTCCAGGGCCCGGGCTCGGGAACGGGGGGCATCGTGCAGGCGCTCGACTACCTCACCGCCTCGAACCGGATCGGCTTCGGCGACACGGTGCCGGAGTTCGACTCGGGCGCGTTGAACGCTCGGGACAAGCGCGTCGTCGTCATCGGCGGCGGCGACACCGCCATGGACTGCGTGCGCACGGCCGTCCGCCAGGGCGCGGCTTCCGTGAAATGCCTCTACCGCCGCGACCGGGCCAACATGCCCGGCTCCCAGCGCGAGGTGGCGAACGCCGAGGAGGAGGGGGTCGAGTTCGTCTGGCTCACCGCGCCCAAAGGCTTCACCGGCGACGACACCGTCACCGGGGTCAAGGCCCACCACATGCGTCTCGGCCAGCCCGACGCCACAGGGCGCCGGGCGCCCGAGCCGGTGCCGGGCTCGGACTTCACGGAGCCTTGCGACCTCGCCATCAAGGCACTCGGCTTCGACCCGGAGGAATTGCCGAAGCTTTGGGAAGTCGACGGTCTGGAGGTTAGCCGCTGGGGGACCATCCGCGCCGACTTCCGCACCCACGCGACCTCGCTGCCCGGCGTCTACGCCGCCGGCGACATCGTGCGCGGTGCCTCGCTGGTGGTCTGGGCGATCCGCGACGGCCGCGAGGCGGCGGACGCCATGGCGGCCTGGATCGACGCCCAGAGTGCCGTGAAAGTGGCGGCGGAATGAGGCCGGAGACGGGATCCGTTTCTGTAGTGCTTCGGTAGTGTTCCGGTAATGCTTTCGGCGTGCTTCGGTGGTGTCGCGGGGCCGGCGCGGCAGGTTGACGGGATGTGAAAGGGTCAGCCGCGCTGCCGTAACGGCCTCCTCGGCTACGGCGGCGTCCCGTCGGGGCTCGACCCGGGAGCGACCCGGAACAGGACGATGCGCCGCAAGGGGCGCAACGGGGAGGACGGCGCTTGAAGGAGGATGGCGCATGACGATGACCGGTGGCTGCCTCTGCGGCGCGGTGCGTTTCGAGGCGGACGACGTGCCGCACGAGATGGGCGTCTGCCATTGCGGCCAGTGCCGGCGCTGGGCCTCGGGGCCCTATTTCGCCGTGCGCGGCGACGGGGTGCGCTTCGAGGGCGAGGAGAACCTCGGCCGCTACCGCTCCTCGGGCTGGGCCGAGCGCGGCTTCTGCAGGACCTGCGGCTCGTCGCTCTTCTACCACATGCTCGAAGAGCCCTTCTACATGCTCGCCGCCGGCGCCTTCGACGACCAGTCCGGCTTTCGCCTGGCGCGGCAGGTGTTCATCGACGAGAAGCCGGCCTTCTACGCCTTCGCGCAGGAGACGCAGGACTCGGCCGGCGATGACTTCTTCGTCGGCCGCGCCGGCCGCGTGGGGAAGTGAGCCATGCACCTGAGCAATCGCCAGTGGACCCTGACGGGATGGTGGCTGTTCGTCGCCTGCGCGCTCTGCTTCATCGTCGCCGCGGCCCGGGCGGGCGACCCGGTCGCGCTCGCCGGCGCGTGTCTTTTCATGGCCGCCAACATTGCCTTCATGGTTCCGTTCTACCGCCGCCCGCCGCCGGGCGAGCCCCGCAGCCAAGCACCCGAGGAGTAGGCCGATGCCGCGTGACGCATCCTCCCGCCCCGTGATCGACGCCGGCTGGACCGAGGCCCGCGAGGCGGCCGCCGCCCGGCTCGCCGCCGAGGGCATGTACCTGCCCGAGACCGAGCGCGACGCCTGCGGCGTCGGCTTCGTCGCCGCCGTCGACGGCGAGCCGCGCCGCGAGGTGGTGGAGCACGGCATCACCGCGCTCAAGGCCGTCTGGCACCGCGGCGCGGTCGACGCCGACGGCAAGACCGGCGACGGCGCCGGCATCCACGTGCAGATCCCGGCCGATTTCTTCCGCGAGCAGGTGCGCCGGACGGGCCACGAGCCGCAGGAGACGCTGCTCGCCGTCGGCCAGGTGTTCCTGCCGCGCACCAATTTCAACGCCCAGGAGGGCTGCCGCACCATCGTGGAGACCGAGGTTCTCCGCATGGGCTACTACATCTATGGCTGGCGGCAGGTGCCGGTGAACATCTCGATCCTGGGCGAGAAGGCCAACGCGACGCGGCCGGCCATCGAGCAGATCCTGATCGCCAACGTGAAGGACGTCGACGAGGAGACCTTCGAGCGTGAGCTCTACGTCATACGCCGCCGGATCGAGAAGGCGGTGGCGCAAGCGCAGATCAACGGCTTCTACATCTGCTCGCTCAGCTGCCGCTCGATCATCTACAAGGGCATGATGCTCGCCGAGCAGGTCTCGGAGTTCTACCCCGACCTTTTGGACGAGCGCTTCACCTCGGCCTTCGCCATTTACCACCAGCGCTATTCCACCAACACCTTCCCGCAGTGGTGGCTGGCCCAGCCCTTCCGCATGCTCGCCCACAACGGCGAGATCAACACGCTCAAGGGCAACTCGAACTGGATGAAGAGCCACGAGATCCGCATGGCGTCGAACTTCCTCGGCGACCTCGCGGAGGACATCAAACCGATCATCGCTCAGGGGTCGTCCGACTCGGCGGCGCTCGACGCGGTCTTCGAGGTGATGGTGCGCGCGGGCCGCAACGCCCCCATGGCGAAGACCATGCTGGTGCCCGAGGCCTGGTCGAGCGACCAGGACATGCCGGAGGCCTGGCGGGCGATGTAC
>JBEPXW010000174.1:0-4918 GCA_041641715.1 Pseudomonadota bacterium | reverse complement strand
CCGCGTCAGGTGGGCGGAGCGGGCCATCCGGAACGGCGAGTCCTACCCGCTTTTTCTCTTCCGCCAGAAGGACGGGCAGATTATCGGCGGGCTGACGCTCTCGAACGTGCGCCGCCAGCCGGCGCAGGCCGGGACCCTCGGCTACTGGGTGGGCGAGGCTTACGCCATGCAGGGCTACATGACCGAGGCGCTGGCGTCGCTGCGCGAGCACGCCTTCGCGTCGCTCGACCTCTCGCGGCTGGAAGCCGCCTGCCTACCCGAAAACCTCGCCTCGCGTCGCCTGCTCGAGCGCTGCGGCTTCCACTACGAGGGCATGGCCGAGGCCTATCTCCAGATCGACGGCCGCTGGCGCGATCACGTGCTCTATGCGGCGCTGAGGTCCGACCGCCGCGCAGCCGCCGGGGACTAGGGGCGGATCTCGGATTCCGGCGCAATCGGATCCGGGTCATGCCCCGGCTTGACCCGGGCATCCAGAGAGTTCCCCCGGAACACGATCCCCGGTTGCCGGGATGAGGCCGAAATGCAGGGGTGTCAGGCGTGCCCGCCGAACGAGGACAGGCTTCCCGGATGCACTCCGATCTTCGCCAGCGCGCGGTCCCACTTCGTGTCCGCGTCCTCGCCGAACAGCAGCTCCGAGTCGGGCGGGCAGGCGAGCCAGCCGTTCGCCCGCATTTCCTCCTCGAGCTGTCCCGGCGCCCAGCCGGCATAGCCGAGGGCCAGGATGGCACGCTCCGGGCCGCGGCTCTCCGCCATGGCGTGCAGGATGTCGACCGTCGCTGTCATCGAGGTCGTGTCGTCCACCTCCAGCGTTGCCTCGCCGGAGTTGTAATCCGACGAGTGCAGAACGAAACCGCGCCCCGTCTCCACCGGTCCGCCGTAATGCACCGGCGTCGCCGCCATGGGCTCGCCGATCGGGATGCCGAGCTTCTCGAACAGCTCCTTGAACGTCAGGTTCTCGGCGCGCTTGTTGACGATGAGCCCCATCGCTCCCTCGTCGGTGTGCGCGCAGAGATAGACCAGCGCGCGCCGGAAGCGGGGATCGCTCATGGTCGGCATGGCGATGAGAACCTGGCCGCCGAGGGATTCGCTAGCGCTGGGACTCTCGCTCTCGGTCATGGTTCGATGATGGCCCTCTCCGATCCGGGGTGCAAGGAATCGCGAAACCGTTATGGAGGGTGAGCGGTTCATTCTTTATGTAGGGTGGATGATGCGCGTTCAGAAGATCACCCGGGCCGCGCTCGGCGCCCTGGCCCTTGCTCTCGGCCCGTTGCCGGCGGCTGCGCCCGCGCACGGGCAGGCGGTCGTCTCGACGGGCGAGTCCTTCGTCGATGTCTCCTTCGTCCGCGGCCGGGCCGAGCCGGGTGGCGGGCGGATGACGGGCCTTGTCCTCGACCTTGCACCGGAGTGGAAGACCTACTGGCGCAGCCCCGGCGCCGCGGGCGTGCCGCCCACCTTCGACTGGTCCGGCTCGCGCAACCTCGCCGAGGCGGAGGTGCTCTGGCCCCGCCCGCACTATTTCGAGAGCTTCGGCGTGCAGACCCTCGGCTATGCGAAGCGGGTGGTCTTCCCGATCCGCCTCGTGCCGGAGGACCCGGCGCGCCCGATCGCGCTCGGCCTCGACCTCGCGGTCGGCGTCTGCCGCGAGATCTGCGTCCTCGAGGAGACGACCGTCAGCGCGGACATCGCACCCGGCGCGCCGGCGGAGGCCGCCGCACTGGTCGCCTCGGCGGAGGCGTCCGTTCCGCCCCACGCCACAGCCGTCGGCCTCGTCGAGGCGCGCTGCCGGATTAGCGGCGCGGGCGCCGAGCGCCGGCTTGACGCCACCCTGCGCTTCGACCGCCCGGTCGCCGACCCTTCGGTCGCCCTGGAGGGGCCGGAACTCGTCATGTTCAGGGACATCGAGGCAAGCGCCGCCGCCGAGGGCCGCATCGAGGTGGCCGCGACCCTCAGGCTGCTCGACGAGAGGGCCTGGATCGGCCGCTCGGACATCCGGATGACCGTGCTGGCAGAAGACTTCGCCGCCGATGTCAGGGGGTGTTCCGCGGGATCCGGCTAGGCGCCGGCCCCCGCGTCATTCGTTCACGGCCGGTACGAGGCCGCGCTCGGCGGCCAGCTCGCGCATGCGGCTCTGCAGCTTCTCGAAGCCGCGCACCTCGATCTGGCGGATGCGCTCGCGGCTGACGTCGTAGACCTTGCTGAGTTCTTCCAGCGTCACCGGCTCGTCCTTGAGCCGCCGCTCGGTCAGGATGTGGCGCTCGCGCTCGTTCAGCGCCTGCATCGCCTCGAGCAGCAACTCGTGGCGCGCCTCGAGTTCCTGGCGCTCGGCGTACTCGGCCGCCTGGTCGGCGCCCTCGTCCGTCAGCCAGTCCATCCACTCGCTCGAGCCCTCGGTGTCGCCCCTCAGCGGCGCGTTCAGCGAGCTGTCGCCGCCGCCCGAGAGACGGCGGTTCATGCTCACCACCTCGGCCTCGGTGACGCCGAGGTCGGTGGCGATGCGATCCACCTGCTCGGGGCGCATGTCGCCTTCCTCGAGGGCGCCGATCTTGCCCTTGGCCTTGCGCAGGTTGAAGAACAGCTTCTTTTGCGCGGCGGTGGTGCCGAGCTTCACCATCGACCAGGAGCGCAGGATGTACTCCTGGATCGAGGCGCGGATCCACCACATGGCATAGGTCGCCAGCCGGAAGCCCTTGTCCGGGTCGTAGCGCTTGACCGCCTGCATCAGCCCGACATTCGCCTCGGAGATGATCTCCGAGAGCGGCAGGCCGTAGCCGCGGTAGCCCATGGCGATCTTGGCGGCGAGCCGCAGATGCGAGGTCACCAGCCTGTGCGCCGACTCGGTGTCGCCGTGGTCGACCCAGGCCTTCGCCAGCATATACTCCTCCTCCGGCTCGAGCATGGGGAACTTCCGGATCTCCGCGAGATACCGGCTCAGCCCCTGCTCGGGCGACGGAGCAGGAAGATTGGACAGTGTCGTCGTCATTCACTCCCTCTCGCTGAGTGCCTTCCGGCCCGGAAGGCACATCTGACGATGATTATAGCGCACCACCGTTTCCCTTACAGTGAATTAACGTATGTGGCTGGAATTCCGTCGCAAAATCGCGACAAGATCACGCAGGTCGGCGGGGAGCGGCGACTCGAGGCGGAGTCGCTCGCCCGTCACCGGATGCGTAAAGCCCAGCTCCGCGGCGTGGAGCGCCTGCCGCGGAAAGGCCCCGAGCGAGGCCGCGATCTCCGGCCCGACGTCTCGGGCCGCCGGGGCGCGCGGGCGGCCGTAGACCGGGTCGCCGACCAGCGGGTGGCCGATATGGGCCGCGTGGACGCGGATCTGGTGTGTCCGCCCGGTCTCCAGCCGGCACTCGGCGAGGCTCGCGAAGGGAGCCTCCTGCGCCCCGAACCGCTCCATCGCGCGCAGCCGGGTGACCGCCCGGCGCCCCCCCGGCACCACGGCCATGCGCTTGCGGTCGGTCGGGTGGCGCGCGATCGGCGCCTCGATCCGCACCCAGCCGCCGTCCTCGAAGCCCACCGTCGCCAGACCGGCGAGCCGGGCGCTGGCGCGGTTCGGCGCGCCCCAGATCAGGGCGAGGTAGCGCCGCTCGACGTCGTGCGCGGCGAAGAGCGCCGAGAGCCCGACATGCGCGGCGTCCGACTTCGCCACCACGACGAGCCCGGAGGTGTCCTTGTCGATCCGGTGCACGATTCCCGGCCGCAGCGCCCCGCCGATGCCGGAAAGGGAGTTGCCGCAATGGTGCAGCAGCGCGTTCACCAGCGTGTCCCGCTCGGCGCCGGGAGCGGGGTGGACGACCATGCCGGCGGGTTTGTCCACCACGATCAGGTCCGCGTCCTCGTAGAGGACCTCCAGGGGTATGTCCTCCGGTTCCGGCTCGATCGGCGCGGGCGGCGGGATCTCCAGCGTGTAGACCTCGCCCGGCTTGACTTTGCGCTTGGCCTCCGTGACCGTTTCGCCGGCCTCGCCGGTGACAGCGCCCTCGGCGATCAGCCGTGCGATGCGCGAGCGCGACAGGCCGGGCGTGCCGGCCGCCAGCGCGGCGAGCGCCTTGTCGACCCGTTCCCCGGCCAGCGCCTCGGGTACGGTCAGCTCGAGCGGGGCGTCCCCGGACCCGGAAGGAGTGCTTGCCATGGCTCAGCCCGGCCCCGGCCGCGACAACGACCTTCCCGAGCCGCCGCAGATCCGGCGGCTCAGGCGCCTGGTCAGTCTGCTGATCGTGGTTCTCATCGGCGGCATGCTGGTCGTGGTCGGCGCGATGGTCGTGCGCCTCGGCATGTTCGAGGGCCAGCGCGAGGCCGTGCTCGAGCCGATCGACGCCGAGGCGTTCATCCTGCCCGCCGGGGCTACGGTCGTCACCGTCGGCCACGCGGCGGGCGAGGTGTTGATGGTCACGCGCGACGAGGGGGGCGCCGAGACGCTGCGCGTCTTCGATGCCGCCAGCGGGGTCGAGAAATCGGCCACCCCGATCCGGCGCGAGTAACTCACGCACCGTCCCGGTAGGCGGGCCATCCGGCCAGCGCCGCCGCCTCATAGACGCCGCGGGTGATGGCGCGGGCGACGCAGTCGGCTGCCAGCGCGCCGATCCGGGCGAGGTCGGCGATCGGGTCGGCGAGCGGCTGCGTGCCGGCCGCCAGCACGAACACGGTGTCGCCGTCGAGGGGCGTGTGCACGGGCCGGATGGCGCGGGCGAGGCCGTCCTGCGCCATCACGGCGATGCGCTTGGCGGCCGCGCGGTCGAGCGGCACGTTGACGGCGACGACGGCGAGCGTCGTGCTCTGCCCGGCCGAGAAGGCGGGGCGATGGTCGAGGTCGGCGGGCGGCCCCGCGGGCGGCGCCTGGCCGCCGAACTCGCCCTCCATCTCCAGCCACCAGGCCCAGAAGGTGCGCGTGCCCGGCATCAGAACGGAGCCC
>JBEPXW010000173.1:0-4943 GCA_041641715.1 Pseudomonadota bacterium | reverse complement strand
GCCCACGTGCTCGCGACGCAGACGATCATCCAGAAGAAGCCCGGCACGCTGCGCGTGACCTTCGAGGGGCGCCCGCCCGACGGCGTGGGGCCGAAGGACATGATCCTCGCTCTGATCGGGAAGATCGGCGCCGCGGGCGGGGACGGCCACGCGGTCGAGTACGCCGGCGAGGCGATCCGCGCCCTCGACATCGAGGGCCGGCTGACGATCTGCAACATGTCCATCGAGCTCGGCGCCAAGGTGGGCCAGGTCGCCCCCGACGACACCGCCATCGAATACCTCGCCGGCCGCGCCTTCGCGCCCGCGGGCCGCCTCTGGGACGCGGCGCTCGCGCACTGGCGCACGCTTCCCTCTGACCCGGAGGCCGCTTTCGACCGCGAGGTCACCCTCGACGTCTCCGCCCTCGCGCCGCAGGTCACCTGGGGCACGAGCCCGGAGCACGTCGCCCCCGTCACCGCCCGCGTTCCCGACCCGGCCGAGGCGCCGGACCGGAGCCGCCGCGAGGCGTGGCAGCAGGCGCTCGACTACATGGGGCTCACCCCCGGCACGGCGCTCGAGGGTCTTGCCGTCGACCACGTCTTCATCGGCTCCTGCACCAATGCGCGGCTCTCGGACCTGCGCGCCGCCGCGGCCGTCGTGACGGGCAGGAAGGTCGCCGAGGGCACCACCGCCTGGGTCGTCGCCGGCAGCCAGGCGGTGAAGCGCGCCGCCGAGGCCGAGGGGCTCGACGCCGACTTCCGTGCCGCCGGGTTCGAGTGGCGCGAGCCCGGCTGCTCGCAATGCGTCGCCGCGAACGGCGAGGTGGTGGCGCCGGGCGCCCGTGCCGTCTCGACCACCAACCGAAACTTCGTCGGTCGCCAGGGCCCGTGCGCCCGCACCCATCTCGTGAGCCCTGCCATGGCCGCCGCCGCCGCGGTCACGGGCCGGATCACCGATATCCGCAGGCTGGGGCAGGGGGCATGACGCCGCTGACGCGCATCATGGGGCCCGCCGCGCCGCTGATGGCGGAGAACGTCAACACCGACGTCATCATCCGCATCGAGCGGCTCTCGCTGCTGGCGCGTGACGAGCTCGGCCCGTACGCCTTCGAGGCTTGGCGCTACCGCGAGGACGGCTCGGACGAGCCGGACTTCGTCCTCAACCAGCCGGCGTGGCGCGGCGCGCCGATCCTGCTGGCGGGGACGAATTTCGGCTGCGGCTCGTCGCGCGAGGGCGCGGTCTGGGCGCTGAACGCGCTCGGCATCCGCTGCGTCATCGCGCCGGGCTTCGGTGCGATCTTCGCCAACAATTGCTACCAGAACGGCACGCTGCCGGTGGTCCTGCCCGCCGCCACGGTCGAGTCCCTCGCCGAGGCCGCCCGCGCGCGGCCCGACGCCGCCTTCACGGTGGACCTGGAGAGCCAGCAGGTGATCCCGCCCGACGGCCCGCCGATCCCGTTCGAGATCGACCCGCTGCGCCGCCGCGGCCTTCTTTCCGGCCTCGACGACATCGGCCTGACCACGCAGCGCCTCGACGAGATCCGCGCCTTCCAGCGCGACGACCGGGCCCGCCGCCCCTGGGTCTACGCCCTCGAGAACGGAGACACGCCATGAGCCTTTCCGGGGTCCGCGCCCTCCTCTTCGACACCTTCGGCACGGTCGTCGACTGGCGCGGCTCGATCGCCCGCATGGGCGCGCGGCTGGCGGCGGCCAAGGGGATCGAGGGCGTCGACTGGGACGCCTTCGCCCGCGCCTGGCGCGCCGGCTACCGCCCGGGCATGGCCCGCGTGATCTCCGGCGAGCGGCCCTGGACGCCGATCGACGTGATCCACCGCGAGCGGCTCGAGGAGATCCTGCCCGAGTTCGGCCTCGACGGGCGCTTCACCGAGGCGGAGAAGGCCGACCTGAACCTCATGTGGCACCGGCTCGACCCCTGGCCGGACTCGGGGCCGGGCCTCCTTCGGCTTCGCCAGGGCTACATCGTCGGCCCGCTCTCCAACGGCTCGACGGTGCTGCTGGCGAGCATGGCGAAGCGCGCGGCGATCCCCTGGGACCTGGTGCTCTCCTCGGACGTGGTGCGCGCCTACAAGCGCCAGCCCGAGGCCTATCTCGGCGCCGTCGCCGCCCTCGGCCTCGAGCCGGGGCAGGTGATGATGTGCGCCGCCCACAACGACGACCTCGAGGCGGCGCGCTCCCACGGGCTTCGCACCGCCTACATCAACCGGCCCTACGAGTACGGGCCCGACCAGTCCAAGGATTTCGCCGCCGAGGAGGACTGGGACATCGTCACCGACCACATCGGCGGCATCGCCGACGCGCTCGGCCTGCCCGGTGCCTGACTTTCCCGCTTGCTTGAGGAGATCACCCCATGACGCCGGATCTGACCTGGCTGACCTGGACCGCGCTCCTGACCGCGCTGCTCTGGGTTCCCTACATCCTCGGCCGGTTCGCCACGGCCGGCCTGCCGACGCCGGACCAGTACCGCGACCCGACCCCGCCGCCCGCGCCGGACTGGGTCAAGCGCATGAACCGCGCGCACCTGAACGCGGTGGAAAGCCTCGCCCCGTTCGCCGCGCTCGTCCTCGTCGCCCATGTCGCCGGGATCGCCAACGCTACGACGGCCATGTGGGCGGCGGTATTCTTCTGGGCCCGCGTCGCCCACGCCGTGATCTTCTGGAGCGGCGTTCCCTACCTGCGCACGCTCGCCTTTGCTGTGGGATTGATCGCCACGCTTGGCATCTTCTGGGAGATCGTGACGGCGGTGCCGACCACCTGAGCGCGGCCCCGGCCGACCTCGGCCGGCGCGGCCTACCAGCCGTAGTGATCTGCCGAGCGCCACTCCGCCGTGCCGTCCTCGCGGTCCGGCGGCCCCTTCACGAGAACGTAGCGGCACCGGGCCATCACGATCCGCTCCGAATGCTGCGTCCGGGGCGCGGCCCCGAGGACCTGGGCGCGCGCCGCGTGGCAGTCCGGAGTGTCGGCAAAGGCCACGTGGCTGGAGACGTCCTCGCAATGAAGGGCATCCGGAGAACACGACATAACAACGAGGAAAATCCTAATCGACTCCATGGTCGTTCTCTTCAAATTCGCTTTGCAAAATTCGGGACGCAAGCCGGTATCGGGCCGCCGCACCGCGACCCGCCCGGGTTCGAACGCCACGCACACGGGGATCGAAACGTATCCGGTGGCGCCGCCGCCGCAGATGGCACCGGGACGGTGACAGCGCCGGTAACAGATTACCCGACCGGCGAGACCCGTCTGTAGCAATTGTCACATTTTGGCCACATGGTCGGCTCGGGCGCGAGGCGAAGGCTGCCGCCGCGCGACTCCGCCCACTGGATAGCGGCGACGACGGTCGTTAAGACGGGCCGGCGGACGCGCCGCCATCACAGTCTGAACGAGGGACCCCATGCGCACCCATCGCATCGCCGCCATCCCCGGCGACGGCATCGGCACCGAAGTCATCGAGGCCGGGCTCGAGGTGCTCGACGCGCTCGCCCGCCGCGACGGCGGCTTCCGCATCGAGGCCGAGCATTTCGACTGGGGCGCCGAGCGCTACCTCCGCGAGGGCGCCATGATGCCGGCGGACGGGCTCGACCGGCTCCGCCCCTTCGACGCCATCTATTTCGGCTCGGCCGGCGACCCGCGGGTGCCGGACCACGTGACGCTCTGGGGGCTCAGGCTCGCCATCTGCCAGCCCTTCGACCAGTACGCCAATGTCCGCCCTGCGCGCATCCTGCCGGGGGTAGAGTGCCCGCTGAGGAATGTCGGCCCCGACGACCTCGACTGGGTGATCGTGCGCGAGAACACCGAGGGCGAGTACGCCGGCGCCGGCGGGCGCGTCCACCAGTCCCACCCGGAGGAGGTCGGCCTCGACGTGGCCGTCTTCACCCGGGCCGGGGTCGAGCGCGTGCAGCGCTTCGCCTTCGAGCTGGCCCGCTCGCGGCCCCGCAAGCACCTGACGCTGGTGACGAAGTCCAACGCCCAGCGCCACGGCATGGTGATGTGGGACGACGTCTTCGACGCCATCAGGGGAGACTACCCCGACGTCGAGACGGACCGTGTGCTTGTCGACGCCATGACAACCCGCATGGTGCTGAAGCCGCACATGATCGACACCATGGTCGCGACCAATCTGCACGCCGATGTGCTGAGCGATCTCGCCGCGGCGCTGACCGGCTCGCTCGGCCTCGCGCCGACCGCGAACCTGAACCCCGAGCGACGCTTCCCCTCGATGTTCGAGCCGATCCACGGGAGCGCCTTCGACATCATGGGGCAGGGCATCGCCAACCCGATCGGCTCGTTCTGGTCGGCCTCGATGATGCTCGAGCACCTCGGCGAGGATGCGGCCGCAACCGCCCTCATGGCCGCGGTCGAGCGCGTCACCGGCGAGGGACGGGTGCGCCCGCGCGACCTCGGCGGCGAGGCCACGACGGCGGAGGTGACGCGGGCGGTGATCGGCGCGATCGAGGGCGCGAACGCCTGACGTCGCGAGGCGGGGTGACCCCCGTCCTACCTACACCTGGCCAACAGGCAGGGGGCGCGAGACGCCGCAAAGGGCGAGATTCAGCCCGCCCTACGCCGCCTCGCCTCAGAAGTTCAGCGAGATGTCCCGGTGCTTGGCCGAGCAGGAGGCCACGAACAGCGCCTGCTCCTTCGGCAACCGGGGCTGGCCGCGCAGGCCGATGGTGTCCTTGATCACCTGGTTGTACTGCACGAGCCCCGGGCGCACCGTCTCGACCGCGCGCTGGCGCCAGTCGAGCTCGGCCTCGGCCGCGGCGATCGCATCCGTCAGGAGCTGGCGACCCTCCGCTCGGTCCGGCTCGCGGCCGGTGTAGGCGCGCTCGGCGTCGCCCAGGATCGAGGTGATCTCGCCCGTCCCCTCGATGTCGCGCGACTGGTCCTGGAGGGCGTCGATCCGCTCGCCCGCCGGTTCGAGCTCGAGGCTTTCGATCTCGCCCTGCA
>JBEPXW010000172.1:0-4970 GCA_041641715.1 Pseudomonadota bacterium | reverse complement strand
CGAGGCCTGTCGCGAGGGCGTCCATGAAGCCCTCGTCGCCGGTGCCGCGCGGGATCGGCAGGTTGAGGTTGGCGCCGTGGCCGGGTCCCTCGCCGCGCTCGTGCGCGTGGCCCCAGAAGAAAGGGTAGTAGCGCGCCGGGTCGGCGTGGACCGAGACACAGAGCACGTCGCCGCGGGCGTAGAAGATGCCCTGCGTCCCATTGCCGTGATGCAGGTCAACGTCGAGGATGGCGACTCGGCGGCCTGCGCGGACGCAGCGCTCGGCGGCGACGGCGCTGTTGTTCAGGAAGCAGAAGCCCCCCGACAGGTCGGCGAAAGCGTGGTGGCCCGGCGGGCGGCAGAGCGCGTAGGCCGTGGGTGCGCCGCCGAGAACGTGGTCGGCGGCGGTCACGGCCGTCTGCGCGCTCCAATAGGCCGAGTCCCAGGTCGCGGCCGAGATCGGGCAGGCGGTGTCGGCCATGTGGTAGCCCGCCTGGCCGACCGCCGAGAGGGGGTAGGAGGCGGCGTGCCGGACCGGGTGAACGTTCGGGATCACCTCCTCGGAGGCCTCGGGGATGCGCTGCCAGCGCTGATAGATGGTCTCGAGGAACCGGATATACTCGGCCGAGTGGACGGCGGCGACGGGCGAAAGCCCGTGATCGGCGGGCGCAACCGCCTCGAGGCCCGCCGCCCGGGCGCCGGCAAGGAGCGCGTTGACGCGGGCGGGCTGCTCCGGGTTCGGCTTCGGCGCGCCCGAGGAGAGAAAGTGCTTCGGATCGTGCGCGCGCTGGGCCTCGTGGAACACGGCTTTCATTCTGTCTCTCCGAGCTTTTCGAGCGCCGTGCCCTCGATCCAGTGGAGCCGCTCGGCCGGGTCAGTGGCGAAGCCGAGGCGGCGATAGAAAACGAGGGCGCTCTCGTTGCCCGCGTGGGCGCTGAGGCGCATATAGGCCGCGCCCCAGTCGCGGGCGTCGCGCGCCGCCGCCGCGAGGAGGCGGCGGCCGAGGCCCGTGCCGCGCGCGGGCGGCGCGACGTAGAGGTCCTGGATGTAGACGCCGGGGCGGCCCCTCAGCGTCGAGAACTCCGGGAAGTAGAGCCCCATGCCGACCGCCTCGCCGCGCGCCTCGGCGATGAGGGCGCGGAAGAGGGGCGCGTCGCCGAAGCCGTGGCGGCTGAGGGTCGCCGGGTCCGAACGAAAGGCCGGGGCGGCGAGCTCCTCCGACATCGCGGCGAGGAGGGCGTGGAGCGTGTCGACGTCGCCCGCCTCCGCCCGGCGGATGGTCGGCCGGTCCGTCTGCGCCCCTCTCGTCGCTTCGGTCACGATACCCAGAACGCCTTCTCGAGGTCGTGGAACTCGGAGACCGGTCCGTCAAACTTGTTGCGCCCGAGCTCGAGGACGTAAACGTAGTCGGCGATTTTGAGCGCCTGCCGGATCTCCTGGTCGACGAGCAGGATCGTCAGGTTGTCGCGCTCGGCCAGGCCCGAGAGCATCTCGTAGACCTCCTCGGCCAGCATCTTCGAGAGGCCGGCGGTGGGCTCGTCGACCAGCAGCATCTTCGGCTCGGACATGAGGGTGCGGCCGATCTCGACCATGCGCTGCTGGCCGCCGGAGAGCTCGCCGGTGATCTGCCTGCGCTTGTCGCGCAGCGCCGGGAAGCGCTCGTAATTGGCCTCGATCTTGGCGCGCACCTGGCGGCGGTCGCTGCGGAAGGTCCAGCCGCCGAGCTCGAGGTTCTCTTCGACGGACATGTCCTTGAAGACGCCGGGCTGCTGCGGGATGTAGGCGAGACCCTTGAGAATCCGCCGGTGGGTAGGGATGTCGAGTATGCTTTCGCCCTCGAGCAGGATGTCGCCCCGGCTGGGGTGCAGGAAGCCGAAGGCGGCCTTGAGGGCGGTGGACTTGCCGACCCCGTTGGCGCCGAGAACGGCGGTGATCTGGTGCTTCCGCGCCTTCAGGTCGACGCCCTGGATGATGTCGAGGCCACGGTAGTAGCCGACATAGAGGTCGGTCATCTCGAGGACGACCTCGGCCCCGTTTCCGCCCTGGCCGCTTTCAGCCATTGCCGGCCTCCTCTTCCTCCTCGGCGCCGAGATAGGCCTCGATGACGGCGGGGTCGCGCTTGACTTCGTCGGGCGGGCCGTCGGCGATCAGCTCGCCGAAGTTGAGCACCAGGAGACGCTTCGAAAGGCTGAAGACCGCGTCCATCTGGTGCGAGATGATGATGATCGCCTTGCCCTCCGCGTTCACGCGGCGGATGTAGGCGTAGATGATCTCCATGAGCTTCGGGTGCACGCCGGCGAAGGGCTCGTCGAGGATGATGACGTCCGGGTCCAGCATCAGCAGCCGGCCGAGCTCCAGGAGCTTCTGCTGGCCGCCCGAGAGGGCGCGGGCGTACTCGTTCCTGAGATGGTCCATGGTCAGGAACTCGAGCACCTCCATGGCCTTCTCGTGGATGGCGTGGTGGCCCTCGTGCCGGCCCATGGCCTTGGCGGGGACGTAGAGGTTCTCGAGCACGGTCATGCGGCGGAAGGCGCGCGGCACCTGGAAGGTCCGCCCGAGGCCCTCGCGCGCGACCTGGTAGGGCTGGAACTGGTCGATGCGCTCACCATTCAGGTAGACGGTGCCGGTGGTTGGCTTGATGGCGCCGTCGAGCACGTTGGTGAGCGTCGTCTTGCCGGCGCCGTTCGGGCCGATCAGGCCAATGAGCTCCGGACCGTTGACCTCGAAGTTGACGCCGCGGAGTGCGTGGAGCCCGCCGAAGTGCTTGTGCAGGTCGGTGACGACGAGGCGGATCATTCTGCGGCCTCCGCTCGGCCGCCGGCCAGGCGCTTCTCCACCGTCTCGCGGGCGACGTGGCCGCGGCGGAAGTGGTCGATGAGGGGCGCGATCAGGCCGTTGCGGGCGAAGCGCAGGGTGAGCATCAGGATGATGCCGAAGAAGACGAGCCGCCAGATGGTCATGTCGACCGTGTACCCCGCGACGTCGAAACTGGTGCGCAGCGTCTCGAGCAGGAACTGGAGCAGGATCGCGCCTATGGCGGCGGCGACGAAGTTCTCCACGCCACCGATGACGGCCATGGCGACGACGAGGCTCATCTGCAGCAGGAACAGGTTGTTCGGCGTGATGATGCCTACATAGTGGCCCTGTACGGCTCCAGCGGCGGCGGCCATCATGGTGGTGACGACGAAGACCAGGACCTTGTAGCGCGTGGTGTTGACGCCGAGCGCGGCGGCGGCGTCCTGATCCTCCCGCAGCGCCCGGACGAAGAGGCCGAAGCGCGAGCTCGCGAGCCACGCCATGATGGCGAGGCACAGCAGCAGGAGCCCGAACATCACGAAGTAGGGCGGGATCTTGTCGGTCCGCGTGAAGTGGTGGCCGAAGATGGTGATCCCCTCGTGGAAAAGCGCCGGCATCTCCATGCCGGCCTGGCCGCGCGTGATCTCGATCTCGGCGGAGATCGTCGCCTTTAGGATCTCGGTGAAGCCGAGGGTGAAGAGCGCGAGATAGGCGGCGCGCAGCCGGAGCACCAGGACGCCCACCAGGAAGCCGAAGACCCCGCCCATCAGCGTGCCAAGCAGGATGCTCAACCAGACGGGCATGCGCGTCACGTCGACCGCGCCGTCCCAGGCCTCCATCGCCTGGCTGAGGCAATCTTGCGTCAGCGTCGTCGAGGTCACGCCGATGGCGTTGACGATGACCAGCCATGTGTCCCCGATCTGGTACTCGGTGCAGAGCCCGGTCGGCTCGGGCGAGAGCCAGAAATAGTGGCTGAAGAGCGCCGCCGTGTAGGCGCCGATCCCCATGAACCCGATATGGCCGAAGGAGAACTGCCCCGCATACCCCGCCAGCATCGACCAGCTCGACGCGAGGATCGCGTAGAAGAAGCCGGTGATGAGGATGTGCATCATGTAGGGGTAGTCTGCCCCCGTGTAGACGAAGGGGAACGCCACGAGGAAGGCGATCAGCGCCAGGCCGGCTATATTGGGGACCTGGCCGCGCATCAGAACTTCCCGTGCGCGCCGGAGGCGAAGCGGCGGCCGAAGAGGCCGGTGGGCCGGAGCAGCAGCGTGAGCGTCAGCACCAGCATGCCGTAGGCCGGGATGTAGGAGGCGGCCTTCTGGGGATCGGGGATGCAGCCCGTGCCCGCGGCTTCGACCAGGCCGACGAGGATGCCGCCGATGAAGGCGCCGGGTAGCGAGCCGAGGCCCCCCAGCACCACGATAACGAAGGAGCGCATCGCCGGGATGTTGCCGACCTGCGGCAGCCAGGAGAACGCCTGCACCAGCATGGCCCCGGCCAGCGCGGCGATGGTGGCGCCGAGGGCGAAGGCCAGCATGTTCATGCGGTCCGGGTTGATGCCGGCGATGGCGGCGGCGTCGCGGTCCTGGCTAACGGCGCGGAGCGCTTTCCCGGTCCAGGTGCGGTGCATGAAGTACATCAGCGCCAGCAGCACCAGGATGCAGACGACCGCCGCGGTGAAGCGCGGGTTCGAGATGTTGACGGTGTCGAAGAGCTCCAGGCTGCCGCGCGAGCTGCGGATCAGCCAGGGGTCGTCCTCCGGCACGCGGATGCGCGGGAAGTCGACGTAGCGCTGCACCTTGACCGGGTTCGCGCCCGCGATCGCCTGCACGAAGTACTGCAGCGTGAAGGCGAGGCCGAAGGTGATGAGGATGCCGTACTCGACGGGCCGGTCGATGCGCCCGTCATACATGGGCGTCAGGAACATCCGCTCGAAGGTGGCGCCGACAGCGAAGACGATGGCGCAGGCCATCAGGATCGCCATAAGCGGCGGCATCCAGGGCATCCAGACGGCAGTGATCCAGTACACCAGCATGCCGCCGATCATGTAGAACTCGCCATGGGCGAAGCTGACCACGCCGAGGATCGAGAAGATCAGCGACAGCCCCAGCGCCATGAAGCCGTAGATGATGCCGATGATCAGCCCGTTGGAGAACTGCGAGGCGACGAAGGATCCAGATCGGAAGAGCACA
>JBEPXW010000171.1:0-5007 GCA_041641715.1 Pseudomonadota bacterium | reverse complement strand
CGTCGGCCGCGAACTCCTTGAGCATGGTGACCTCGTCGGCCTTGGCCGGGATCACCGACTGGACGCGGATCGTCGTCTGGCCGAGGGCGACCCCGGCCGAGAGCGCCGCCGCGGCCGCGCCGAGCGCCAGAGTTTTCAAGAGTTGCATCGTCATCCTCCCTGCTTGCGGTGGTTGATCCGGTCCGCCCTCGCGGCGGCCGGACACGCGGGTCTCCGCCCGCTTGAGCCTGCATCGAATGTCACCGGCGTTGCCGTGCCGCCATCGCGATCTCCCGTCATGCCGCGCCGAGGCCGACGAGCCGCGCCATGTCCGCCCAGCTCGAGTGCAGCATGTCCGCCGCCACGAGCAGCAGCACGGCAACGCCGACATAGCTGATCCAGCGGTGCCGGTTGAGCAGCTTGCACACAAGCGTCGCGCAGAACGCCATAAGGAGAATCGAGAGCGCGAGCCCGAAGACCAGCATCGCCCGGTTGTCGTGCGCGATGGCGGCGACGGCCAGCACGTTGTCGACCGACATCGAGACGTCGGCGACGGTGATCGTCGTCAGCGCCTTCATCATCGAACGGCGGTCCGTCGAGGCGCCGGTGGCGACGTAGGCCTCGGCCGCCTCGGCCTCGAGGATCGAGACGTTGCGGAGCTCCTGCCAGAGCTTGAAGGCCACCCAGAGGAGCGCCAGCCCGCCGACGAACCGCACCCAGGGAATTTCGTAGAGATAGGTCGCCACCAGCGCCGATGCGATCCGCACCGCCACGGCCAGCGTCATGCCGAAGATGATCGCCTGTCGCTGCAGGTGCGGCGCGAGCGAGGCGGCGGCCATGCCGATCACCAGCGCATTGTCGCCGGAGAGCACGACGTCGAGCCAGATGATGGCGCCGAGGTCCGCCAGATTCTCCGTTTCGAGCCAGCTCATGCTGCATGCCTCGCGCGCCCCTCCTCGCGAATCAAGGCCGCGGCCTTCTCGCCGATCATGATGGCCGGCGCGTTGGTGTTGCCCGAGGTGATCGTCGGCATGATCGAGGCGTCCGCGACCCGGAGCCCGCCGATGCCGCGCACGCGCAGCCGCGCGTCGACCACCGCCATGCGGTCCCGGCCCATCCGGCAGGTGCCGCAGGGATGGTAGATGGTGGTGGCGCGGGCGCGCACCCAGTCGAGGATATCGTCGTCCGTCCGGGCGTCCGGCCCGGGCTCGCGTTCGCAGCTGACGATCTCGGCGAGCGGCGGCGCCCCCGCGATCCGGCGCCCGATGCGAACGCCCGCGACGAGGGTCTGCCGGTCAGTCTCCGTGGCGAGGTAATTGGCGAGGATCTCCGGATGCGCATGCGGGTCCGGCGAGACGATGCGGACATGGCCGCGGCTCTCGGGCCGGAGCTGGCAGACCGAAAATGTGACCGCCGGGAACGGGTCGAGCCCGCGCCCCGGCGTTGCCGAGCTGAGCGGCTGGATGTGGAACTGGATGTCCGGCGTGGCAACCTCCGGCCGCGTGCGGGTGAAGGCGCCGACTTGGCTGGCCCCCATCGTCAGCGGGCCGCGGCGGCGCAAGAGGAAGTCGAGGCCGATTAGGATGCGTCCCGAGAGGCTGTTGACCTCATCGTTCAGGGTGCGCGTCGCGACCTCGTAGACGGCGCGCGCCTGCAGATGGTCCTGCAGGTTCTCGCCGACGCCGGGCAGGTCGAGGACCGGCGCGATGCCGTGCCCGGCGAGCAGCCCGGCCGGGCCGACGCCCGAGAGCTGGAGAATCTGCGGCGAGCCGATGGCGCCGGCTGAGAGCACGACTTCGCGGCGCGCCGTCACGGTCTCGCGGCGTCCGTCGCGCTCGATTTCGGCCCCGGCGGCGCGGCGATCCTCGAACACGATCCGACGCACCAGCGCATGGGTGACGACACGGAGGTTGGACCGCCGGCGCGCGGGGCGGAGATAGGCCGTCGCGGCGGAGCAGCGGAGCCCGTTCCGCATGGTGAGCTGGAAATACCCGACGCCCTCCTGATCGGGGCCGTTGAAGTCGTCGTTCGCCGGGATGCCGGCGGCGACGGCGGCTGAGATGAAGCGGTCGCAGAGCTCGCGGTGCGCCCGCATGTCCGAGACCGCCAGCGGCCCGTCGTCGCCGTGGAACTCGTCGCTCCCGCGCTCCTGTCGCTCGGAGAGGCGAAAGAGGGGCAGCACGTCCGACCAGCCCCAGCCGGCGTTGCCGAGCTGGCGCCAGTGGTCGTAGTCCTCCGGCTGGCCGCGGACGTAGAGGAGGCCGTTGAGAGCGCTCGACCCGCCCAGCACCTTTCCGCGCGGCCATTCGATCGAGCGGCCGTCGAGACCCGGCTCGGGCGTAGTGCGGTAGCGCCAGTCGACCGCCGGGTCGTGCATGGTGCGGAAATAGCCGACGGGGATGTGCAGCCACGGGTTGCGGGCGGGCCCACCGGCTTCGATCAGCGCCACCGTGACGCCCGGATCCTCGCTCAGCCGAGCTGCGACCGCGCACCCGGCGGAGCCCGCGCCTATGACTACGTAGTCGAACTCCAAATCCCCCTCCGGCGCGGCGGGTTCTCGGCCCGCTTCGAATCGGAAAAATAAGACCACGAGTCTCAAAAGTTGAAAACCACTATTTTCGTGGCGCGTCGAGCGGGGTAATGAGATGGCATGAAGGACACCTCCGGCCGCATCCCCACGAACCTGCGCGCGCTCATGATCCTCGAGACGCTGGCGCACTCGGGGCGCGCGATGACGCCGACCGAGATCGGGGCGGAGATCGGCCTCCCGAAGCCGACCGTCCACAGGCTGTGCGCCACGCTCGAGGCCGAGCGGTTCCTGCTGCGCGAGCCGCATGACGGGCGGTTGCGTCCGGCGCACCGCGCGCGCGCGCTGGCGGCGGGAATCGAGGTGGCCTCGCGCGTGGAAATCGCCCGGCGGCTGGTGCTGAAGTCGGTGGCCAAGACGATCGGCGAGACGTGCAACCTCGTGGCGCCGGGAAGTTCCGGCATGATTTATCTCGACCGGGTCGACACGCCCTGGCCGCTGCGCTTTCAGCTGCCAGTGGGGACCGAGGTGCCGTTCCACTGCACCGCGAGCGGTAAGCTCTTCCTCTCGACCCTGGACGACCGGGCGCTGGAGACCGTGCTGGCCAGCATCGAGCTGACGGCCGAGGGCCCGAACTGCGCCACTACGCCGGCGGCCTTGCGGCGGTGCCTCGATGAGGTGCGCGCGGCCGGCCATTCCTGGGACAACGAGGAGTTCATGGCCGGGATGATCGCCTTCGCCGTGCCGGTCCGCGACCCGCGGGGGCGCTTCGTCGCGGCGCTTGCCTTCCACGCGCCCGCGCAACGGATCGGCTTCGAAGCGGGGCGCGCCCATGTGGCGACGCTCGAGGACGGTGCGCGGCGGCTGGAGCGGCTGCTGTTCTCGGAGGAGTGAGCGGCGCCGGGTGTGCACATTGCACAGGTGGATAACTTATTGAAATAAAAAAATTATCAAAAATGATTTTGCGCGCACATGCGTGGTGTCGGCCTCAGCGGCTCACCGCCAGCCTTTGGAAGCGCGCTGCGTCCTCCAGCATCGTCATGTTGTTGAAGAGGCAATAGACCGTCTCGAACCCCTCGGAGATGTCGAGAAGAAGGGCCAGGTCCGCGACCGCGTGGCGGTAGCGATAGCCCGTAATCCCGTGGAGCCGGAAATAGGCGGTGCCCCGGGTGACGGGCCGCCGCTTCAGGGGGTTGACACAGTGGATCAGACCGAGCTCGTTACAGAGCGCCGCGACCAGTGCGTTCGGCCAGTCGCCGCGCGGCTCCCAGACGAGCGTCAGCCCGCCGCGGCCGATCCCGCGGAAGAAGCGGCGCATGTCGCTGACATGCTCATCCGTCGGCGTGAATCGCGCAGGGCACTGGAAAAGGGCGTAGCGGGCCTCGAGGAGCCGCGCGGCCTCCAGGGTGCGTTCCCACGCCGCGTGGACCGTCCCGGTGGGGCGGAAATGGCCCGCGTCCTCTGGCGGCCCCGGGGGCTTGCGCAGCCGCCGCCAGGTTGGCGAGCCCGTCTCGTGGGTGATCGGCTGCCACGCCTTGACTGTGAACTCGAAGCCTCCGGGCGCCTCCGCGCGCCAGCGTTCGAGGGTTCCGGGCTGCGGCGGCCGGTAGAAGGTTGTCTGCGCCTCGACGACCCCGAAACGCGCCCAGTAGCGCCGTCGGGCGGTCGCGAATCCGCAGCAGCCGACCTTGAGCATGGCTCGGTCATCCGGAGAGTGGTCTTGCCGGTTTACCTCACCCCGCCCGATGCTATGATAGCGGGCCGTTGGGTTCGGGGCGCCTCCTGCGCCGGTCACACGACAGGAGAAGTCGATGCGCGTCAAAGCAGTGTTCGCTTTCGTCCTTGGTTTGGCAATTTTCGCAAAGGCGCCCGGCGATCCGGATGCGGCGGCCCAGTCGGCCGCGGAGTCGGAGACCCCGGCGACGACGATCGTCCTCGACGTCTCCAACAGCATGTGGGGCCAGATCGACGGCGTCTCGAAGATCGAGATCGCCCGGCGCGTGATCGGCGACCTGCTGGTCGACTGGCCCGAGGACGTGGAGCTCGGCCTCGTCGCGTACGGCCATCGGCGGGCCGGCGACTGCGGCGACATCGAGACTGTGGTGCCGGTCGGGCCTGTCGACCCGCAGAGCTACGCGGGCACCGTCAACAGCCTCGTGCCGCGGGGCAAGACGCCGCTCACGGACGCGGTGCGCCAGGCCGCGGAGGCGTTGAGCTACCGCGACGTGCCGGCGACGGTGGTGCTCGTCTCGGACGGGGTCGAGACCTGCGAGGGCGATCCATGCGCGCTCGCCGAGGAGCTCGAGCGGCAGGGCGTCAGTTTCACGGCGCACGTGGTCGGCTTCGACGTCTCGCGGATCGAGGACCAGACCGGGTTGAGCTGCCTCGCCGACAACACCGGCGGCATGTTCCTGACGGCCGACACCGCCGACGAGCTCTCCGAGGCGATGGAGACCGTGAGCGCGCCGCCCCCGCCCACCGTGACCCTCGAGGCGGTGGAC
>JBEPXW010000170.1:0-5036 GCA_041641715.1 Pseudomonadota bacterium | reverse complement strand
CCCGGACGTGGCCGAGGCTGCCGCGGTCGCCGTGCCGCACCCGAAATGGGACGAGCGCCCGATCCTCGTCGTCGTCGCGCACAAGGGCAAGAAGCCGCCGGCGGACGAGATCATCGACCGCCTGCGCCCGCACTTCGCCAAGTGGCAGCTGCCGGACGACGTGGTCTTCGTCGACGAGATCCCGCACACCGCCACCGGCAAGATCTCGAAGCTGAAGCTGCGCGAGATGCTGGACGGCATGGGCTACCGCCTGCCGGACCTGCGCGAGGCCGGCTGAGGCCACCCGGCCCGCGGCCGGCGTGGATGGCACACCAGGGAGGGACACCCGTGAGCGACGCGACCATCTTCAACCTCGACGACCTCGACCAGGGCATCCGCCGCAAGCTCGCCGAGGGGCTGGAGACGCGCGTCTTCCCCGGCGAGCGCGCCATGCTCTCGGTGGTCCGCGCGGCGCCCAACGCCGAGGGCCGGCTGCATTCCCACCCGGAGGAGCAGTGGGGCGTCCTTCTCGAGGGCAGCGGCGTGCGCCTGCAGGACGGCGTCGAGCACGCGGTCCGCAAGGGCGACTTCTGGCGCACGCCCGGCGGCGTCGAGCACAGCTTCACGGCGGGGCCGGAGGGCGCGGTGATCCTCGACATCTTCAGCCCGCCGCGCGATGAGTACCGCGCCGCCGGCTCCGGCTTCGCGACCGGGGACGGCGGCGACTGACGCGCCTCCGCGCGGCCCCGCGGCGCGCGACACTACCGAAGCACTACCGGAACACTACCGAAGCACCACCGGAACACGGCCGAAGCACCCCCCTTCCGGCGGCGCCGTCAGCCTCGGCCCTCTTCCTCCGCGGCATCCGCCAGGGCGGCCAGCGTCGGGAACAGGAAGTCCACCTCGGGCCGCTCGGCGACCTCCGCCGTGGCGCCCCAGGGGCCGCCCGCCGAAAGCCCCTGCCGGTCGATCCAGCAGTTCGCGAGGCCGAAGGCGCGGGCCTGCACGTGGTCGTGGAAGAGGCTCTGCGCGATGTGCAGGACCTCGCCCTTCGCGACGCCGAGATCTTCCGCCAGGTGCTTGATAAGATGGTCAAAATTCGCGGGCGCCGGCTTGTAGGAGCCGACGTCCTCGGCCGTGCAGACCGCGTCGAAGGCCACGCCCAGCTTGCGCGCCGAGGCGTGAAAGCCGGCCCGGTCGACGTTCGAGAGCACGACGAGCCGGTAGCGCCGCTTGAGCCGCCTGAGCGCGTCCGCCGTGTCGGCGAAGGCCGGCCAGTGCGGCACCGACGCACCGAAGGCGGCGTCGAGCTCCGCCCTGGACTCGAGACCATGGTGCCGCGCGAAGCCGCGGTGCACCTCGGCCAGCAGCGCCGGATAGAGCATCCCCGGCGTCGCCGCCTGCTGCGCCGACTCGAGCCGGGCGAAAACGCCGAGCGCCGCCTCGCGCGTGATGTCCTGGCGCCCGCTCTCCACGATGATCGGCTGCAGCGCGTCCCAGATTCCGGTCTCCCAGTCCACGAGCGTGCCGTAGACATCGAAGGTGAGCGTGGTGAAATCGCCGAGGCGCTTCGTCATCCTTCGTCCCTCCCGATTCGCACGATTCACCGATCATGCACGGACTCGCCGCCGCGGCACCCGGAGACAACCTTCGGTTGTGCCACGCGAAGGGAGTGACGCTGCCCCGGGGAAAGCCCGTGTTCGTAACACAACGAAAAGGTCGCAAGGCGATACTTTCGGTGACAATCGGGCCGGATTTCGCCATATTTCTTGGCTACTCGAGGGGGTGATGGGCAGGGGTGCGCGTCGATGACCGATGAGACCGAAGAACTGAAGCCTTGGGATATCGAGCGGTATCGCGGGGTGCGCCGCTACGCCGAGCGGCGCAAGGACTGGGAGCTCAACGAGGACGAGGAGGAGCTCGTGCTCGGCGGCGGGGGTGCCGGCGGCACGGGCGGCGGCTTCGGCGGAGGCCCAGGCGGCTCCGGCAAGGGCGAGGCGGCGCCGGCCTACGCGCGCTCGGGACCGTCGCTCTTCTGGCTGGCGCTTCGCGCCTCCGTCCTGACGATCCTGACCCTCGGCATCTACCGCTTCTGGATGATCACGGGGCTCCGGCGGCACTACTGGCATGCCATCCGCGTCCAGGGCGACCCGATCGAGTACACCGGCACCGGGCTCGAGAAGATGCTCGGCTTCCTGCTCGCGATCGTCATCCTCGCGATCTATCTCGGCCTCGTGAACCTCGGGCTCGCCTTCCTCGGGCTCTCCTATTTCGAGGGCAATCCCTTCGCGCTGCAGATCACCGTGCTCGCCGCGCTGCCGTTCATCTTCTTCGCGGCCTACCGCGCCCGGCGCTACGTGATGGCGCGCACGCGCTGGCGGGGCATCCGCTTCGGCATGGAGACCGGCGCCTGGGGCTACACCGGGCGCGCGCTCTGGTACTGGTTCCTGACGCTCGCGACCGGCGGGCTGCTCTATCCGCTAAACCAGTTCCGGCTGACCAAGTTCATGGTCGACCGCAGCTGGTTCGGCGACCTCAAGTTCCACCAGAACGGCTCCTGGCTCGGTCTCTTCGCCCACTGGATCTGGCTCTACATCGTCGTCGGCCTGATGGCGCTGGCCTTCTGGGGCATGGCCGCGGACCCGGGCAACCCGTCGACGGCCGTGATCGGCGGGCTGATCGCGTTCTTCGGCTGGATGGCGCTCTTCGTCATGTTCATGCGCTACGAGATCGTCGCCTTCCGCTATCTCTGGAGCAACCGCACCCTCGGCGGCGCGAAGTTCCAGAACGACGTCAGCCCCTCGAACATCATCAGCGTCTACGTCGTCGGCACGCTGCTCGTCGGCATCTGCACGGTCCTCGTGATCGTCGGGTTCAGCGTCCTCGTCGGCCTCTTCGCCGTGGCGCTGATCGGGCCGGAGCAGCTCCAGGGCGTCCAGGACGCGTTCGAGAACCCGGCCGCGATGCTCAACCAGACCCAGGCGACGGCCGTCGCGGCGATGGCGGTACTGGCCTATCTTTTCTCGCTGGCCTTCGCGTTCGCCTTCGGCCAGATCTTCGTCACCCGGCCGATCCTGCTGCGCAAGACCGAGGCGATGACGATCCACAACGCCGAGGCATTGACGACCAGCCGCCAGCGCGCCCATGACCGCGCCACCGAGGCGGGCGGCTTCGCCGACGCCCTCGGCGTCGATGTCGGGGCCGGCTTCTGATGACGGCGCTGGAGCGTTACGCAAAGCTCGAGGCAGAGGCACGCTACTTCGACGGGCACTCCGCCGAGCCGCAGAACGTCGTGGTCAGCTTCGGCGAGCGCTCGCTCGTCATCATGGGCTACGACGAGGTGGCGGTGGCGCACTGGCCACTGGCGAGCCTGCGCGCGCTCGGCCGCAAGGGCGAGACGCCGGCCCAGCTCGTTCCCCACCGCGAGAGCGACGAGCGCCTCGTCCTCGCCGACCGCGAGATGCTGGCGGCCATCGCGGCCGTCTGCCCCGAGCTCTATCACCGGCCGGTGGACCACAAGGGGATGCGCCGCGCCTTCGTGTGGTCGGGCGGCGCGATCGGGGCGCTGGTCCTCATGGTGTTCGTGCTGATTCCGGCGCTCGCCGGGCGTCTCGCGCTGCTGATCCCGCCCGAGCGCGAGCAGCAGCTCGGCGACGCGGTGGTGGAGCAGCTCAAGACGATGCTCTCCTTCCTCGGTACCGGCGACCGCCCGACGCTCTGCAAGACGCCCACGGGCCTCGCCGCCCTCGACACGATGACGGAGCGGCTCGTGCCCGCGCCGGAGCTGCCCTACCCGCTGCGCGTCGGCGTCATCGACCACGGCATGGTTAACGCCGTGGCCCTGCCCGGCGGGCGGATCCTGCTCTTCCGCGGGCTCATCGAGGCGGCATCGACCCCCGAGGAGGTGGCCGGTGTCCTGGCCCACGAGATCGGCCACGTGATGCACCGCGACCCGACCCGGATGGCGCTCAGGGCCGCGGGCACCGCAGGCATCCTCGGGCTCGTCCTCGGCGACGTGTTCGGCGCCAGCATCGTCGTGGTGGCGACCGACGCCATGCTGAACGCCAGCTACCAGCGCGAGGCCGAGGCGAAGGCCGACGAGGTCGCCCACAGACTCCTGGCCCGCGCCGAGCTGCCAAGCACCCCCTTCGCCGAATTCTTCGACAAGATGCGCCAGAAGTACGGCGACAGCGAGGGCGTGATGAGGCTCATCTCGAGCCACCCCGGCCTCGCCGAGCGGGCCGAGAACGCTGCGGAGGCCGACCAGGTCGGCGACGGGCCGTTCGAGCCGGCGATCGACGACCAGCAATGGGTGGCGCTAAAGGGCATCTGCCAGGACGGCCTGCCGAAGGTCAGGCGGGGCGGACGGACAGAGTAGGCGGCGGCGCGCGGGCCCCGTCAGGCCAGCTCGAACGCGGTGTCCGCGGCGAGAGGCCCGCGCGGCCTTACCCGGCCCTCCTCCATCAACCAGAGCAGCGTGGCGAGGACGTTCCGCCGCGCCGCGCGCATGAGGGCCGGGTCGAGACCCTGGTAGATCGCCTCCGCGAGGCCCGCCGCGTCCGCCGGCCCATGCCCGAGCCCCGCGAGGACCTGCTCGCGGCGCTCCTCGCGATGGGCGATCTGCCAGGCGACCATGCCGTGCGGATCCGTCACGGGATGGCCGTGGCCCGGCAGGTAGAGCCGGTCCCCGGCCCGCGCGCCGAGCCGGCGCAGCGTCGCCATGAAGGCGGCCATGTCGCCCTCGGGCGGCGAGACGAGCGTCGTGGCCCAGCCCATCACGGTGTCGCCCGTGAACAGGATCCCGGTGTCGCCGAGCGCGAAGCAGAGATGGTTCGAGAGGTGCCCCGGCGTGTGCAGCGCGATGAGCGACCACTCCCCCGCTGACACCGTCCCGCCCTCGCCAAGCGTCCGGTCCGGGGCGAACTCATCGTCGCCCCCCTCGCCACCGCCGAGATCGACGCCCTCGTCCCGGAGCCGGCGCATGGTCTCCGACATGCCCGCCCCGTGGCGGCCGAAGGCATGGACCGGCGCACCCGTGGCCGCCGCGACGGCCGGCG
>JBEPXW010000169.1:0-5042 GCA_041641715.1 Pseudomonadota bacterium | reverse complement strand
ATCTCGCTGACCGGCAAGTACTCCACCAACGGCCACCACGCCAAGAACGGCTATGACTTCGCCATCCAGAAGATCAACGAGGCCGGCGGCGTGAAGGTGGGCGACAAGACCTACGAGCTCGAGGTCATCTACTACGATGACGAGTCCACGCCCGCCCGCGGCGCCCAGCTCGCCGAGCGCCTGATCGCCCAGGACAATGTCGACTTCATGCTTGGACCCTACTCGTCCGGCATGACCAAGGCCATCGCGCCGGTGACCGAGAAGTACAACATCCCCATGATCGAGGCGGAGGGCGCGTCGCGCTCGCTCTTCAACAAGGGCTACAAGTACATGTTCGCGGTCCTCTCGACCTCCGAGCAGTACCTGGCCAGCGCCATCGACCTCGCCGCCGGCGTCGCCGAGAAGAACGGCAACAGCCCGTCCGACATCAAGGTCGCCCTCGCGTTCGAGAACGACCCCTTCAGCCAGGACGTCCGCGCGGGCGTGCTCGAGGACATGAAGGGCTACGGCATGGAGGCCGTGATCGACGACCAGCTGCCGCGCGACCTCTCCGACATGTCCGCGACGCTGACCAAGGTGAAGGCGCTCAGCCCTGATCTTCTGGTGGTCTCCGGCCACTCGAAGGGCGCCGAGACCGCGGCGCGCCAGATCGGCGAGATGAACATCGAGGTGCCGATGATCGCGCTGACGCACTGCGACGCGGCGGACGTCACCGGCAAGTTCCCGGACGCGTCCGAGGGCCTGCTCTGCTCGACGCAGTGGACCGACACGCTCTCTTACGAGGACGACTTCTTCGGCACCGCGGCCAACTACGCCGATGAGTTCCGCGCGGCCTATCCCGACTACGAGGGTCGCCCGGTGCCCTACCAGACGGCGCAGGCGTCGGCGGCCGTATGGGTCTACAAGGACTCCTTCGAGCGGGCCGGCAACCTCGACAAGGAGGCGGTGCGCGACGCCATCGCCGCCACGGATCTGCAGACCTTCTACGGGCCGATCAAGTTCGACGAGACCGGCAAGAACATCGCCAAGCCGATGGTTCTCTGGCAGATCCAGGACGGCGAGTACAACGTGGTGGCGCCGCCGAAGTACGCCAGCCATGAGCTCGTCTGGCCGCGCGAGCCCGGCTCCTGATCTTTGTCCTCGGGCGGCCCCCTCGCGGGGCCGCCCCTTTCCTTTTCCCGGGGCCGGTTGCGGCGGCGGCGCGAGACGGCTAACAGGCACTCATGCTCGACAACATCAACATCCTGGTCCAGGCGCCGGTGTTCAACTTGGCGCTGATCATCGACGGGCTGCTGATCGGCGCGGTCTACGCGCTGATGGCCTATGGCCTCGCGCTCGTCTGGGGCGTGATGAACGTGAAGAACCTCGCCCAGGGCGGATTCGTCATGGCGGGGGGCTACATCTGCTGGTGGGCAGGCCAGAACGGCATCCACCCGCTGATCGGGCTGGTCCTCGCGGCGGCGGTGATGTGGGGCTTTGGCTACGTCATCTTCAAGATCGTGGTGCGCCAGGTGCTCGACCGTGACCTGTTCACCTCGCTCTTGGCGACCTTCGGTGTCGCCATCGTCACCGAGCAGATCCTGAACATCCTGTTCACCTCGGACACGCGCTCGATCAATCTCGGCTACGACTCGTGGGTCCTGTTCGGCGGCGCGGTGAACCTGCCGGTGCAGAAGGTCGGCGCCTTCGTGCTGGCGGCGATCCTGGCGACGGCGCTCGCGCTCTTCATGAAGCACAGCCGCATGGGCCAGGCGATCCGCGCCACGGCGCAGAACCCGCGCGCGGCCCGCGTCATGGGGATAGACACCGAGCGGGTCTACGCCTTCACCTACTCGCTCAACGCGGCGATCTGCGGCGCCTCGGGCGCCCTCGTCGCTATGATCTGGCTGATCCAGCCGTTCTACGGTCTCGCCTACGCCATCCGCGCTTTCGTCATCGTCACCATGGCGGGGCTCGGCAATCTGCCCGGCGTCATCGTCGCCGGCTTCGGCATGGGCGTGATCGAACAGTATGGCGGCTTCGTCCTCGGCGCCGCCTACCAGCAGGCGATCGTCGTCGGGCTGCTGGTCATCGTACTGGTGATCCGCCTGATGCAGGCCCAGATGAAACGCGAGGTGGTCCAGTGAGGGTAAGGCCATGAACAAGCTGATCCTCTACGCCGCCATCCTCGCCGCCGGCATTGCGGCGCCCTTCGTGTTCCCGAACTACACCACGCAGGTGTCGGTGCTCTGGGTGATGGTCCTCCTGGCCCTGACCTGGGACATGCAGGGCGGGCAGATGGGCTACAACTCGCTCGGCAACATCTTCTTCTTCGGGCTGGGCATGTATGTCTCGGCGGTGGTGCAGGTGGGCCTGTTCCAACCGGTCGCAGAGTACATGGACTCGTCCTCGCTCGAGGTATTCACCTTCACGCCCGCCGAGTACTGGACCGGGCTGGTGCTCGGCATCCCGGCGGGCGGCATCTTCTGCGCCATCGCGGCGATCCCGATGGGCTTCATCTTCTTCGGCCTGCGCGGGCCCTACTTCGCCATCGGCACGCTGGCGGTCGCGGTGGCGGCGGGCGAGCTGTTCTCGACCTGGGAGTGGGTCGGCGCGGGCTCGGGCGTCACCATGCCGTCCTTCCCGCACCACCCCGATCTCGCGAAGCTGAGCTTCTACTTCATGAACTTCGTGCTGGCGGTGGCCTGCTTCGGCACGCTGGCCTGGCTCTATTCGACGCGCTTCGGAATCGCCATCAACGCCATCCGCGACGACGAGCAGAAGGCCGAGGGCATGGGGCTGCACACCACGCGCTACAAGTGCGTGAACTGGTCGATCGCCGCCTTCTTCCTCGGCATGTCGGGGGCGGTCTTCGGCAACCTCGTCGGCTTCATCGACCCGCGCGAGGTCGCCTTCGCGACGATCACCTTCGGCATCTTCATGGTCGTCATGCCGCTGCTCGGCGGCAAGGGCACGCTCTGGGGGCCGGTGGTGGGCGCGTTCATCTTCCACACCTTCAAGGAGGCCACCTGGACCTACCTCCTCGGCTGGCAGTGGGTGGCGCTCGGCGGGCTCATCATCCTGATCGTCGTCTACTTCCAGGACGGCATCATGGGCTGGCTGATGCGCACCAAGCCGGAGTGGTTCGGCATCCGCGTCGAGGGCCGCGAGCGCGAGATGCAGGAGGCCCGGGCCATGGAGGCGGCGGAATGAGCGCGATCATCGAGGTCGAGGGCGTCACCAAGGCGTTCGGCGGCGTCGTCGCCAACGAGAACATCTCGCTGAAGGTGGACAAGGGCGGGATCACCGGGCTGATCGGGCCGAACGGGTCGGGCAAGACGACGCTCTTCAACTCGATCGTCGGCTACCACCCGATCGACGCCGGCTCGATCCGTTTCGAGGGCGAGGAGATTTCGAGGCTGCGCGTGCAGCGGATCGCCCGGCTGGGCTTGCTCAGGACGTTCCAGCAGACGCGCATTTACGGCAAGATGAACTGCGTCCAGAACATGCTCATCTCGGTGCCGCACCGGAAGATGAGCTTCTGGGACATGTTCGCCAGGCACGGCAACGAGGACCTCGAGAAGGCCGAGAGCCTGCTTCACTTCGTCGGCCTCTACGAGAAGCGCTGGCTGCTGGCGGGCGAGCTCAGCTTCGGCCAGCAGAAGCTCCTCGAGTTCGCCATGGCGCTGATGAACGACCCCACCGTACTCATGCTGGACGAGCCGACGGCCGGCATCAATCCGACGCTGATCAACGGCCTGATCGACCGGCTGAAGCGGGCGAACCAGGAGTTCGGCATCACCCTCTTCGTCATCGAGCACAACATGCGGGTGATCATGAACCTGGCCGAGCGCATCTACTGCCTCGCCCATGGCGAGCTGCTCGCCGAGGGGACGCCCGACGACATCAAGAACGACCAGCGCGTCATCGACGCCTATCTGGGGGCGCACTGATGGGAGAGCCGGAAAGCATCCGCCGGACGCGCGGCTATCACGAGGGCGACGTCGACTCTGTGATCTCGGTCGACGAGGTCGCCCGCGAGGCCGCCCGCATCGCCGCCGAGGCCCCGCCGCCGGAGGAACTCGACAGGCTGGCCAAGGGCGAGACATTCCTCTCCATCGACCATCTCCGCGCCGGCTACGGCAAGATGGAGATCCTGCACGACTTCAACCTGCGCGTTGCGAAGGAGCAGTCGCTCTGCCTGATCGGCCCGAACGGCGCCGGGAAGTCGACGGTCCTGCACTCGATCTTCGGCTTCACCAACATCTATGACGGCAAGGTGTCCGTCGGCGAGAAGGACGTCACGCGGCTGAAGCCCAACGACAAGCTGAAGAGGGCGGGGATCGCCTACATCCTGCAGGATAACTCGGTCTTCCCCGGCATGACCGTCGAGGAGAACCTCTGGATGGGCGGCTTCCTGATGGAGAACCGCGACGAAGCGAAAGAAGCGGCCGAGCGCGTGTTCCAGAAATACGAGCGCCTCGCCGCCCGGCGCAAGCAACCCGCGCGGGTCCTCTCCGGCGGCGAGCGGCGCCTCCTCGAGATCAGCCGCGCGCTGGTCACGGGGCCGGATGTGCTGCTGGTCGACGAGCCCTCCATCGGGCTCGAGCCGCGCTATATCGACATGGTGTTCGAGATCCTCGACGACCTCCAGCACAACGAGGGCAAGACCATCGTCATGGTCGAGCAGAACGCCAAGAAGGGCCTCGAGTTCGCCGACATCGGCTACGTGCTGGTCGACGGCCTGCTGGCCAAGGCGGGCCCGGGCGACGAGCTCCTGGCGGATGAGGACGTCGGGCGGCTGTTCCTGGGGGGATAATCACGCCTCTCGCGAGGCGGATGGTGCTGCCGGTCAGGATTGAACTGACGACCTCTCCCTTACCAAGGGAGTGCTCTACCACTGAGCTACGGCAGCGCCGGGGGCCGCGCCGCGCATCCCGCGGCGCGGGCCGAGAGATAACCGATCATGCCCGGAATGCAAGGGCAATCTGGCCGCCGCCATCTGGACTGCGGGCGGCCGGCCCATTACATCGGACCCACCATGGGCGGGAGAGGCGAGAAGC
>JBEPXW010000168.1:0-5050 GCA_041641715.1 Pseudomonadota bacterium | reverse complement strand
CCACCAGGACCTGCCGCCGAAGCTGATCGACGACATCTGGCAGTGGACGGAGGAGTTCCCCAAGGTCCTCGACGACATGGAGGAGCTGCTCACCGAGAACCGCATCTTCAAGCAGCGGAACGTCGATATCGGCACCGTCAGCCTCGAGGAGGCGCAGGCCTGGGGCTTCTCCGGCGTGATGGTGCGCGGCTCGGGCTGGGCGTGGGACCTGCGCCGGGCGCAGCCCTATTCGCTCTATGACGAGTTCGACTTCCTGATCCCGGTCGGCAAGAACGGCGACTGCTACGACCGCTATCTCTGCCGCATGGAGGAGATGCGCGAGTCCACCAAGATCATGCGCCAGGCGCTTGAGAAGCTCGACAAGTGCCAGGGCGAGCTGGTGCTGGCGGACGACCACAAGTTCACGCCGCCGCGCCGCCAGGAGATGAAGACCTCGATGGAGGCCCTCATCCATCACTTCAAGCTCTACACCGAGGGCTTCCGTGTGCCCGAGGGCGAGGTCTACGCCAAGGTCGAGGCGCCCAAGGGCGAGTTCGGCGTCTACCTCGTCTCGACCGGAACCAACCAGCCCTACAAGGTGAAGTTCCGCCCGCCGAGCTACCCGCACCTTGCCGCCATGGACCACCTCTGCCGCAATCACATGCTGGCGGATGTGAGCGCCATCCTCGGCTCGATCGACATCGTCTTCGGGGAGATCGACCGGTGAGCAAGACGGTGGCCCGGATCATGCTTTCGCCGGCCGGCGCCTATCAGGCGACGGCCGCTTCGTCGAGGTTCTAGGAGAGATCGCGCCCGATGTTCCGCAGGCTCAGCGACGAGCAGCCCGAGTCCTTCGAGTTCACGCCCGCGAACCTCGAATGGGCGCGGCGCGAGATCGCCAAGTTTCCCGAGGGGCGGCAGGTGAGCGCCGTGATCCCGCTCTTGTGGCGCGGGCAGGAGCAGGAGGGCTGGGTCACGCGGCCGATGATCGAGACCATCGCGAAGATGCTCGACATGGCGCCGATCCGGGTGCTGGAGGTGGCCACCTTCTACTTCATGTTCCACCTGCAACCCGTTGGGAGAACGGCGCATATCCAGGTCTGCGGCACCACGCCCTGCATGCTCTGCGGCTCGGAGGCGCTGATCGAGGTGCTGAAGAAGAAGATCGCGCCGAAGCCCCATCAGGTCAGCGAGGACGGGCAGTTCTCGTGGGAGGAGGTGGAGTGCCTCGCCGCCTGCTCGAACGCGCCCATGGTGCAGATCGGCAAGGACTACTACGAGGACCTGACGCCGGAGAAGCTCGAGGAGATCATCGATACCTTCGCCGAGGGCAAGGTGCCGGTGCCGGGCTCGCAGACGGGGCGGTTCTCCTCCGAGCCAGTTTCAGGGCTGACCTCTCTCAAGGGCGACAAGGCCCAGGAGACGAACGCCTCCGTCACGCTGGCGCTCGAGAAGCACGACACCACGGCGCGGATCACCGGCGAGACCTTCGAGCGGGTCGAGATGGTGCCGCTCGGCGCCCGGTCCGTGAAGAAGGCGGAGCCTGCGCCGAAAGTTCGGGCCGCGGCGGCGGGCGAGGGCAAGAAGCCGAAGCTGCTCAAGAAGCCGCGCCAGGGCAAGGCCGACGATCTCAAGAAGATCAAGGGGCTGGGTCCGAAACTTGAGGAAAAGCTGAACGAGCTCGGCGTCTATCACTACGACCAGATCCTGAGCTGGACCGACGAGCAGATCGACTGGGTGGACGACCAGATCGGCGCCCAGGGCCGCGTCATGCGCGACGGCTGGGTCGAGCAGGCAAAGGCCCTCGTGCAGGGAGGTGAGCGGTAATGCTGAAGGACCAGGACCGCATTTTCACCAACCTCTACGGCATGTTCGACCGCTCGCTGAAGGGCGCACAGTCGCGCGGCCAGTGGGACGGCACCGGCGACATCATCAAGCGCGGGCGCGACCAGATCATCCAGGAGGTGAAGGATTCCGGCCTGCGCGGCCGTGGCGGCGCCGGCTTCCCGACCGGCCTCAAATGGTCCTTCATGCCGAAGGAGTCGGACGGGCGGCCGCACTACCTCGTGGTCAACGCCGACGAGTCGGAGCCCGGCACCTGCAAGGACCGCGAGATCCTGCGCCACGACCCGCACATTCTGATCGAGGGTTGCCTGATCGCTGGCTTCGCGATGGGGGCGAACACGGCGTGGATTTATCTGCGGGGCGAGTTCATCCGCGAGCGCGAGGCGCTGCAGGCGGCGATCGACGAGTGCTACGAGGCGGGGCTCTTGGGCCAGAACGCGGCGAAGTCGGGCTGGGACTTCGACGTGAAGCTCTACCATGGCGCGGGCGCCTATATCTGCGGCGAGGAGACGGGGCTGCTGGAGTCCCTCGAGGGCAAGAAGGGCATGCCGCGGCTCAAGCCGCCCTTCCCGGCGGCCGTCGGCCTCTATGGCTGCCCGACCACCGTCAACAACGTCGAGACGATCGCTCAGGTCCCGGCGATTCTGCGACGGGGCGCGCCGTGGTTCGCGGGCATCGGCCGGCCGAACAACGCGGGGACCAAGCTCTACGCCCTCTCGGGTCACGTCAACGCGCCCTGCGTGGTCGAGGAGGAAATGTCGATCCCGCTGCGCGAGCTGATCGACAAGCACGCCGGCGGCGTCCGCGGAGGCTGGAAAAACATCAAGGCGGTGATTCCGGGCGGCGCCTCCGTTCCGCTCCTGCCGGCGCATCTCTGCGACGAGTGCCTGATGGACTTCGACTGGCTCAAGGACCACCAGTCGGGCCTCGGCACGGCCGCCGTGACGGTGATGGACCAGTCGACGGACGTGGTGAAGGCGATCTGGCGCATCTCGAAGTTCTTCAAGCACGAGAGCTGCGGCCAGTGCACACCCTGCCGCGAGGGCTGCGGCTGGATGATGCGGCTGATGGAGCGGCTGATCGAGGGCGACGCCGACCCGCACGAGCTGGACATGCTGTGGGACGTCTCGAAGCAGGTCGAGGGCCACACCATCTGTGCCCTGGGCGACGCGGCGGCCTGGCCGATCCAGGGGCTGCTGCGCCACTTCCGCGGCGAGATCGAGGACCGGATCACGGCGAAGCGTACGCGGCGCCTGACCGCCACGGCGGCGGAGTAGGCGCCAGGGAGGCAACCATGTGTCACTCGGTCGACATGTACATGCCAGAGGCGAGCCGCCGCGCCGCCGAGGAGCGCATCCGCGAGGCGCAGGCCGCCGGGGCCGCGCGCGAGCAGTGGGTCGTCGATACGGTGTTCGCGCTCGCGGCGCGGCTCAGGGGCTGGCTCGGGCGCGCCGCCCCGGTCGATGGAAGGACGCAGGAGCAGGCACAGCATGGCTGAGGCGCGCAAGATCGTCATCGACGGCCGCGAGATCGAGGCCGACCCGGCGCTGACCATCATCCAGGTCTGCGACATGGAGGGCATCGAGATCCCCCGCTTCTGCTACCATGAGCGGCTCTCGATCGCCGGCAACTGCCGCATGTGCCTCGTCGAGGTGAAGGGCGCGCCGAAGCCGCAGGCCTCGTGCCACCTCCAGCTCAAGGACCTGCGCCCGGGGCCCGAGGGCCAGCCGCCCGAGGTCCGCACCAACACGCCGCTGGTCAAGAAGGCGCGCGAGGGGGTGATGGAGTTCCTGCTCCTCAATCATCCGCTCGACTGTCCGATCTGCGACCAGGGCGGCGAGTGCGACCTGCAGGACGAGGCCATGGCCTACGGCATGGACTTCTCGCGCTATCGCGAGCCGAAGCGGGCGCTGGCCGACTACGACATCGGGCCGCTGATCAAGACCTACATGACGCGGTGCATCTACTGCACGCGCTGCGTGCGCTTCCTGACCGAGGTCGCGGGCGTGCCCGAGATGGGCATGACCGGGCGCGGCGAGGAGGCCGAGATCGTCAGCTACCTCCACGCGGGGCTCGAGTCCGAGATGCAGGGCAACGTGGCGGACCTCTGCCCCGTGGGCGCGCTGACGCACAAGCCTTACGCGTTCACCGCGCGGCCCTGGGAGCTGGTCAAGACGCCCTCGATCGACGCCATCGACGCGCTCGGGAGCAATATCCGCATCGACACGCGCGGCCGCGAGGTCATGCGCATCCTCCCCAGAAACCACGACGCGGTGAACGAGGAGTGGCTGGCGGACCGCTCGCGCTATCTCTGGGACGGGCTGCGCCGGCAGCGGCTTGACCGGCCTTACGTCCGCGACGGGGGCAAGCTGCGCCAGGCGAGCTGGGCCGAGGCGTTCGGCGCCGTCGCCGAGGCGGTGAACGGGGCCAAGGGGCACGTCGCCGCGGTCGCCGGCGACCTCGCCCCGGTCGAGCCGGTCTGGGCGCTGAAGAAGCTCCTGGAGTCGCTCGGCTCGGACCGCCACGATTGCCGGCAGGACGGGGCCGCGCTGCCGCCGGGCAACCGTTCGGCCTATGTCGGCACGGCGCGGGTCGAGGACATCGACCATGCGCGCGCCGTCCTGCTCGTCGGCACCAACCCGCGGCGCGAGGCGCCGGTGCTGAACGCGCGCATCCGCAAGGCCTGGACCTGGGGCGCGGAGGTCGCCGTGGTCGGCGAGGCGGCGGACCTGACCTACAGCTATCACCACCTCGGGACGGGGCCGAAGACGCTCGAGGGCGAGGACGCCAAGAAGATCGTCGACCACATGAAGAGCGCCGAGGCGCCGCTGATCGTCCTGGGGCAGGGGGCGCTGGCCCGGCCCGACGGGGCGGCGGTGCTGGGGCGCGTCATGGCGCTGGCCGAGAAGGCCGGGGCGAAGCTGCTCGTGCTTCACACGGCGGCCGCTCGGGTCGGCGCGATGGATGTCGGCTTCACCCACGAGCGCGGCGTCGACGGGGCGCTGAAGGGCGCGAAGGTGGTCTACAATCTCGGCGCCGACGAGATCGACATGCCGGATGGCGCCTTCGTGATCTACCAGGGCAGCCACGGCGACCGCGGCGCGCACCGGGCCGACGTGATCCTGCCGGCCGCCGCCTACCCGGAGCAGTCCGGCCTCTACGTCAACACCGAGGGCCGGGTGCAGATCGCGCACCGCGCCGGCTTCCCGCCGGGCGACGCGCGCGA
>JBEPXW010000167.1:0-5016 GCA_041641715.1 Pseudomonadota bacterium | reverse complement strand
ACGATGCACGAGACAATCAGCGGGCAGTCCAAGGAGTTGGACCAGCTCAATAGTCAGCTCGCCGGGCTGGCGGACGAGCTGGCGCTCGAGCGCAACCGCGCGGAGTCGCTCGAGACCGAGGTTGGCGAGCTGCGCTCGACGCTCCGTGCCGAGCGGAACGAAAGCGACCGGCTGAGCGCCGCGCTCGCCGCGATGACCCGCCGGGCCGAGTCGAGCGAGGAGGAGGCCGACCGCCTGCGCACCACCATGTCGGCGATCGCTCGGGCGCGCGATTCAGCGCGGGCGCGGGCCGAGGACCTTGAGGAGCAGCTCTCCGAGAGCGTGTCCGAGCGCGAGGCGCTCGAGGCCGCCCTGGCGAGCGCGCGCGAGGAGATGGACGCGGTCGCCGAGGAGGCCCGCCTCGCCGCGGCGCGGCGCGAGGCCCTCGAGTCGATGGTCGCCGACCTCGAGGCCAAGGCGCGCGAGCGCGAGGAGGAGCTGGCCCAGGTGTCGGCCGAGCGAGCCCGCGCCATCGCGCTCCTCCAGGATCTCGAAGCGGAGAAGTCGGCAGCCGAGGACGAGGCCGAGCGACTGGCCGAGGAGCGTGCCACGCTGATGTCGATGGTCGAGTCCCTCGAGGTCGACAAGGAGCGGCTCCAGGCCGAGATGGAGCGGCTCGAGACGGAGAACATCAGCCTCGAGGAGCAGCGAAAGGAAATCGCGGCGCTGCGCGCGGCCGCTGTCAGGCAGCTCGAGGAAGCCCGGCTCAAGCTGACCGAGGAGGAGGAGGCAAGGCTTGCCGAGGCGGCGGCGGCGGAGGCGCTCCGCAAGAAGCTCGAGGAGAGCGATGCCGAGCTCGACGCCATGACCATGGCGCTCGAGGAGGCGCGCAAGGAGGCGGAGGAGACACTCACGCTGCTCGCCGCCGCGCGCGCGGCAAGGGAGGAGCTCCAGGCGACCAATGAGGAGCTTCGCGCCAGCCTGGAGAACCGCGCCGAGGAGATCGACCGAGAGGAGGCACTGAGGCGCGTCGCCGAGGCGGAGATCGCCAAGGCGAAGGAGCAGACGCTGGAGGAACAGCGGCGCGTCGCCGCCCTCAACGCCCAGCTTCGCGAGCTCCGGGATCAGATCGGCTCCCTGCAGGCGCTCCTCGACGATTACGAGGCGCGCGACGCCGCGCAGCAGGTGCAGATCGCCGAGCTCGGCGAGCGGCTGAACCAAGCACTGGCGCAGAAGGTGGGCGAGCTCAGCCGCTACCAGTCGGTGTTCTTCCAGAAGATGGACGAGGTGCTGGGCGGCCGGCAGGACATCAAGCGCGTCGGCGACCGGTTCGTCTTCCAGTCCGAGGTGCTGTTCGCCCCCGGCTCGGCCCAGCTCGGCCCGGATGGCCGCGCCGAGCTCGCCAAGCTTGGCGAGGTCATGCGGTCGATCATTGGCGAGGTCCCCGAGGACGTGGACTGGATCCTGCGCGTTGACGGGCACACCGACAAGCGCCCGGTGAGCGGCGGCGGGCGCTATCGCAACAACTGGGAGCTGTCCCAGGCGCGTGCCCTCTCCGTCGTGCGCTACCTAATCGAGGAGGAGGGCGTGCCGCCCCGGCGTCTCGCCGCGGCTGGCTTCGGCGAACACCAGCCTGTCGCCGAGGGGGACTCGGAGGAGACATTGGCCCGCAATCGCCGCATCGAGTTCAAGTTCACCGAGCGGTGACCCGCGCGGCGCTATGGTTCAACGGCTGGCGAAATACTCGATCGCCGCGAGAATGCGGTCGAAGGCGGCCCGCGCGCGCGTCGAGCTTGCGCGGGCGCGGAGATGCCCGTGCGGCAGCTGTCGCTCGACGGTGCACCACGCCTCGACCCCGGCGGCGGCGAGGCGTCGGACGTACTCGACACCGTCGTCGCGCAACGGATCCGCCTCGGCGGTCGAGGCGAAGCACGGAGCGAGGCCGGCGTAGTCCGTGGCCGCGAAGGGAAAGAAGCTGGGGTCGTCGTCCGGCGGCGGGCCGCCGGCGCGGAGCTCCTGGTAGAAAACCATGTCGCGGGTGGTGAGCATCGGCGCCTCGGCATTCTCCTCGTAGGCGGGGAGACCGATGCGCTCGCCGCCCAGCGTCGGGTAGATCAGGATCTGTCCCCGGATCGCCGCGCCGCCGGCCGGGTCTTCTCGGAGCGCCAGCGCCAGAGCCGCCGAGAGGTTACCCCCGGCGCTGTCGCCGCAAAGGATCACAGGCCCCATCGCCAGGGCCGCGTGCGCGGCGGCAAGGCTGTCCTCGTATTGCGCCGGGTGGACGTGCTCGGGCGTGCGCCGGTAGTCGACAGCGGTTACCGGGCAGCGTGTGCGCCGGGCGATCTCGGCGCAGACGTCGTCGTGGCTGTCAAGCCCGCCGAGCATGAACCCGCCGCCGTGGAAGTAGAGCACCGTGACCGGTCGGGGGTCGTTCGGTGCGTAGCAGCGCTGCGGCACGGGGCCGGCAGGCCCGGCCACCGTCGAGTCCGTGACCAGGACGTCCGCCGGACGTGGCTGGCGGAAGTCCGCTGCCATGGCGTCGTAGCGCCTCCTGCGCTCCGGAATCGACAGGTTGGCCTTGCCCTCAGGGTAATAGCCTGCCGCCTGCTCGATGAAGGCCAAGATCTCGGGATCTGTGATCTCAGTCGACATGCGTCGCTCCGCTGGTGCGTTGTTTCGGAGGAGCATAGGCGGAACCCTTGCCGTGAGGAAAGCGCACCATCGGTCACACGGTCGAGTAGACCGTCCAAATCCCGATCGTTAATGGCGCGCGGCTGACGGCGCGGCTCGGGCGCTCGGCGCGGTGGGAAGGCCGGTGACTGGCCGGGGTCAAGGACTAGCCCGCCACCCCGAGCTCGAAAACATCGGAGTCGAGCTGGTCGCCCGTGTAGGGGTGTGTGAATTCTTTCGCATGAGTCGGGACTTCCAGGTGCCTAACGACCGCTTGGGAGGGCGCACGCCGCTCGACCCGCCGGGCTCGAGGCGCCGTTTCATGGCTCAGAACGGCTGCCATACGCTCAGCGAGACGCCGAGCCCGTCGCCGCCGTTTAGGAGGTCGTAGCTGATCCCGAGCTGGACCTTGCGGGCGTGCCGAGCTTCCGTGTCGTCGTCGGTGTCGGATTCGGCGTCGGATGCGAAGCTGTATGCGATCGAGGGGGCGATCTTCAGCGAGACGTCCGTTCCCGCCGCCAGCGGGTAGAGGCCATAAAGGCTGACGATCCCCATCCAGCGCCGCGACGGCGCGTAACCGCCGGTGATCTCGCCGCGGATCTCGTCCGCGAGGCCCTCGCTCCGCCAATGATAGCCTGCGCCGGTCGAGACGAAGGCGTTTCCCCAGTTGCCCTCCCAACCGCGTCCGTAGAGCCCGGCGAAATGCGCCTCAGGCGCGGCGCCCGGGTCGGCGAGCTCAAGCCCCTGGCCGATGACGGACTCGACCGGGTGGGCATAGCCGCCCTGGACCGAGGCTACGCCGCCGTGCCCGTCCTGCCAGATCCGCTTGCGCAGGAAGCCGCCGAGCGAGGCGGAGCTGGTCTCGAGATCGCTCGCGGAAAGTTCGACATATAGCTTGGCGCCCGCGGTCAGCCCCTCGACGAGCCCGTATTCTACGTAAACCTGCGTGACGTTAGCGTCCGCATCGATCGGCCCGCCGGCGAGAGAGGTGATTGGCGCCACGCGCCGCGCCGCCGTGACGATGGCAAGCCCCTCGCCCGCCGTCCGGGTCCAGGCGCCGGCAAGCGCCGGCCCCGCCGGCGGCAGCGCTAGGCCCGCGACGGAGAGCGCGGCGCAGGTCCACCGGCCCAGGGCCCCGATGCAGAGGACCTCCATTGTCACCTCCGAGTTTGACCGGCTAGACCCTCGGTGAATCATGGTTAAAGGGCGGTTAGCGCGCCTACGGGAGACAGGACGCGCCCGATCGGATATAAACGGGGAGCCACGGGAGAAGAATCCGGGGGCAGCGATGAACGACCCGCTACTGGCCTTCCTGCTCATGGTCGGCGGCCTCACCTGCATCGCGGCCTGGGGTGCCTGCCGCGTGCTGACCGAGAACCGCGCGCTCAGGCTCCGTCGCGAGGCAGACGCCATCAAGAACCATGTCGCCCGCGGTGGCGGCGTGCCGATGGGTTTTCCGCGCGCGTTGGCCGAGGGCTATCTGCAGCTCCGCTGGTTCGACATCCTCTGTTACGTGCTGCTTGGCGCCGGCATCCTTGGGGTGACGATGGGCTCGATCGTCATCATCCGGACCGTGCCGGCCGTGTGATCCCGTGCACTGTGCGGGGCTTGCATTCCCACCACCCGTCCCTATGCTCTCGCCCGTTCTCTCGGGGCGCCTCGCCGTTTTTCACGCGGCCGGGGCTGAGATGCACCCGTCGAACCTGACCCAGGTCGTACTGGCGGAGGGAAGAGACACCGGCCGCGACGATGGCCCGGGCCACGATCTCCCCAACCTCCCGCCGTTCCGAAGGAAGGAACGCCGCATGACCATCCGAATGCTGATCGCCGCGTTCGCGCTCGCCCTCGGCCTCGCCGCACCCGCACCAGCCGAGCAGCCGGTGCTCCGAATCTACACATATGACAGCTTCGCTTCCGACTGGGGTCCCGGCCCGGTGATCGAGAAAGGGTTCGAGGAGACCTGCATGTGCGAAGTGCGCTTCATCGGCCTCGACAGCTCGATCGGCGCCTTCAACCGCATCCGGCTGGAGGGTGAGGGGACCGAGGCCGACATCCTGCTCGGCCTCGACGTGAACCTCGCGGGCGACGCGCGCGAGTCCGGGCTCTTCGTGCCGCACGGCGCCGATCTCTCCGGCCTATCGCTGCCGGTCGCCTGGAGCGACCCCCTCTTCGCACCATTCGACTGGGGCCATTTCGCCTTCGTCTACAGCGAAGACCAGTTGGCCGATCCGCCCGACTCCTTCGAGGAGCTGGCAGCCGCGCCGGAAGACCTCCAGATCGCCATCCAGGACCCGCGCTCCTCGACGCCCGGCCTCGGGCTGGTCATGTGGGTCCGCCACGTCTACGGCGACGAGGCGCCGGACTACT
>JBEPXW010000166.1:0-5060 GCA_041641715.1 Pseudomonadota bacterium | reverse complement strand
TAAAGAGGCGGCGAAGGCGGGCCGTTGAAGACGGAATCGGGAATCGAGCGGCAGCGTACGCGCACGCGCATTCGCGAGGCCATCACGAGTTCCAGAATAGTATCAAAGGCCTGACCTCCTTCGCACGCGTGCGAAGGAGGTCAGGCCGCGACGCGGCGCCCGGCGAGCGAGTGCGGCGCGGCCTCCGTGACCGTCACCTCGACGAGGCGGCCCGCGAGGGTCGCGTCGCAGTCGAGATGCACCGGCTGGAGATAGGGCGAGCGGCCGACCATCTGGCCCGGGTGTCGCCCGGGCTTCTCGACCAGCACGGGGAAGGTGCGCCCGACGCAGGCCTCCTGGAAGGCCGCCTGCTGCTCGGCGAGAAGGGCCTGGAGCCGGGCCAGCCGCTCGCCCTTCACCCCCTCGGGCAGCTGCTCGTCCACCGCCGCCGGCGTACCCGGGCGCGGCGAGTACTTGAACGAGAAGGCCTGCGCGTAGCCGACCTCGCGGACGAGCGCCAGCGTCGCCTCGAATTCCGCCTCGGTCTCGCCGGGGAAGCCGACAATGAAGTCGCCCGAGAGGGCGATGTCCGGCCGTGCCGCCCGGATGCGCTCGATGAGGCGCAAATAGCCCTCCGCCGTATGCCGCCGGTTCATCGCCTTCAGCACCCGGTCCGAGCCCGCCTGCACGGGGAGGTGCAGGTAAGGCATCAGCTTCGGCTCCTCGGCGTGGGCGGCGATCAGGTCGTCGCTCATGTCGTTCGGGTGCGAGGTGGTGTAGCGGATCCGCGCGAGCCCCTCGATCTGCCCGAGCGCCCGGATCAGCCGGGCGAGGCTCCAGTCGCGCCCGTCCGGCCCCGCCCCGTGATAGGCGTTGACGTTCTGGCCGAGGAGCGTGATCTCGACGACGCCGCGCGCGACCAGCTCGCGGGCCTCGCGGAGCACTCGCCCGACGGGCCGCGAGACCTCCGCGCCGCGGGTGTAGGGCACCACGCAAAAGGCGCAGAACTTGTCGCAGCCCTCCTGAACTGTGAGGAAGGCGGCGGGCGCGCGGCGCGCCTTCGGCGCCTCCGGCAGGTGGTCGAACTTGTCCTCGGCGGGGAAGTCGGTGTCGAGCTGGGCCGCGCCGGTCTCGGTGCTCCGCGCGACCATGGCGGGCAGGCGGTGATAGGCCTGCGGGCCGACGACGACGTCGACCATCGGCTGACGCCGCTGGATCTCCGCCCCCTCGGCCTGGGCGACGCAGCCCGCGACTGCGACGGTCATCCGCCCGCCGGCCCGCGCCTTCGCCTCGCGCAGCGGCCTGAGCCGGCCGAGCTCGGAATAGACCTTCTCGGCCGCCTTCTCGCGGATGTGGCAGGTGTTGAGGATGACGAGATCGGCGCCCTCGGGGCTGTCGGTCTGCTCGTAGCCGCCGGCGGCGAGCGCGGATTCCATGCGCTCGCTGTCATAGACGTTCATCTGGCAGCCGTAGGTCTTTATGAAGACCGTCTTGCGATCGCTCATGGCTCGCCGTCATCCGCGCAGAGTGGCCGCCCGCCAACGGGACCCCAGGGGCATCCACGGGCGCGCCGCCTCTCTATCGCGCCGCGACCCGCTCCGCAACGGGGCCGCGCGGCGGGCTCACTTGCTCTTGGCCCCCTTGGCCCGCGCTCCCGGCTTGCGCCCGAGGCCGATCTTCTTGGCCAGCTCCTGGCGCTTCCGGGCGTAGGCCGGCGCGACCATGGGGTAGTCCGGCGGCAGGCCCCATTTCGTCCGGTATTCGTCGGGCGTCATGTTGTAAGCCGTCTTCAGATGCCGCTTCAGCATCTTCAGCTTCTTGCCGTCCTCGAGGCAGACGATGTGGTCGTCCTGCACCGATTTCTTGATCGGCACGGCCGGCTTCAGCTCGATCTCGGCCTCGGCGCCCTGGCTGCCCAGCTCGTTCAGCTTCTTGTAGACGGTCTCGATGAGACTGGGCAGTTCCCCCGTCGAGGTGGCATTATTGGATACATGGGCCGCAACGATGTCTGAAGTAAGCGCCAGGAGGTCGCTCCGATCCGCGGTGGCTTCGGCCATCTTAATCTCCGTACTTAATGTCCCCCACGCCGGCGTCCCCGCCACAAGTTCGATAACGCAACACTGCGGAGCGTCGGTGGAGTCTAACTTAGGCGTATAAAGCTGCGAATGCAAATAATAACCGCGGAATTTCTCAAGACTCCGCTAGATATCGCGACATCGTTGCGCCGGCATTTCTGTCATTCAGAGGGGTGCCAGCGGCGCACCATGCCTGATACGCCGTCCATGGCGCCTTCAACTAGTTCCTTTGCAAGTAAACGATTCATGTTGACCGGCTTGGGAAAATCCAGCGCGCAGGCCGCCGCGCGAGTGAAGCCGAAGCGCCGGTAGTAGGGCTCGTCGCCCACCAGCAGCACCCGCCGCCAGCCGAGCGCACGCGCCGTCTCGAGCGTCTCGAGGATCAGCAGCGCGCCGAGCCCCTCGCCCTGCCGGGTCGGGTGGACAGCGACGGGACCGAGCAGGAGTGCCGGCTCGCCTTCCGTCCCGATCCGCACCGGCCAATAGCGGATCGCGCCGGCCAGCGCGTCGTAGTCGTCGCGGGCGACGCGCGAGAGCGCCGCGACGGGCGCCACCCCCTCGCGCAGCTGATACGAGCTGAGCGCATGCCGCCCGGGCGCGAAGGCGAGGTCGTAAAGCATCTCGACCTCGTCGGCGTCGTCCGGGGTCTCGGGGAGCAGGCGGAACATGCGGCGACGGTTGCCTCGGGGCGGGAAGGCGCTATGAGTTGGCCCGATGTGCCGACCCGCCGTTAGCACGCCCCGCCCGGCCCTGACCAGTGCGCACCGACCGGAGAGACCGATGTTCTACCGCCCCGCCGAGGGCCACGGCCTGCCCCATGACCCCTTCAAGGCGATCGTCACGCCGCGCCCGATCGGCTGGATCTCGTCGCTGGATGCCGAGGGCCGTGCCAACCTCGCCCCCTACAGCTTCTTCAACGGCTGCGGCGACGCGCCCCCGCTCGTCATGTTCGCCCAGTCGGGGCGCAAGAGCCGGCCCGAGCCGGTCAAGGACTCCGTCGCCAATATCCGCGCGACCGGCGAGTTCGCCTGCAACATCGTCAGCCACGCGCTCCGCGAGGCGATGAACACCTCCTCGGGCACCTACGGCGCCGAAGAGGACGAGTTCGCCCTCGCCGGCCTCACCAAGGCCCCCGGCGTCGCCATCGCCGCGCCCCATGTCGCCGAGGCGCCCGCGGTGCTGGAGTGCCGGCTGGTCAGGATCGTCGACCCGCTGCCGAACTGGCACGAGCACACCTTCAACATCATGGTGATCGGCGAGGTGGTGGGCGTGCACATCGACGAGGCGTGCCTCAGCGACGGCCGCTTCGACGTGCTGGCCTACAACCCGGTCGCGCGGCTCGGCTACATGGACTATACCACCGTGCGCGAGGTCTGGGAGATGAAGCGGCCCGGCTGAAGGGGGACGTGCAAGGGGGACGTGCAAGGGGGACGTGCAAGGGGGACGTGCAAGGGGGACGAAATGGCGAAGATCGGCGTGATCGGCGGCAGCGGCCTCTACCAGATCGAGGGGCTCGAGAATCCGGAATGGGTGACCGTAGAGACCCCTTGGGGCGCGCCCTCGGACCAGGTGCTGACGGGGACCATCGGCGGTGCGGAGGTCGCCTTCCTGCCGCGCCACGGCCGCGGCCATCGGCTGAGCCCGACGACGATCAACTACCGCGCCAACATCGACGCGCTGAAGCGGCTCGGCGTCACCGACGTGATCTCGGTCTCCGCCTGCGGCTCGTTCCGCGAGGAGATGGCGCCGGGCGACTTCGTGCTCGTCGACCAGTTCATCGACCGCACGGCGGCGCGCGAGAAAACCTTCTACGGCACGGGGTGCGTCGCCCATGTCAGCGTCGCCGAGCCGGTCTGCGCGCGCCTCCGCGCGGCGCTTGCGGGGGCGGCGGCGCGGGCCGGCGTCAAGGCGCACGAGGGCGGCACCTATGTCGTCATGGAGGGCCCGCAGTTCTCGACGCTGGCCGAGAGCCGCATGTACCGCGAGGTCTGGCACGCGGATGTCATCGGCATGACCAACATGCCCGAGGCGAAGCTCGCCCGCGAGGCCGAGCTCTGCTACGCCACGGTCGCCATGGTGACGGACTACGACTCCTGGCACCCCGATCATGGCGAGGTCGACATCACCGCGATCATCGAGACCATGACCGCCAATGCCGAGAAGGCGCGCGCCCTCGTCACAGAGGTCGTGCCGGGCCTCGGCGCGCCGCGCGGCGCCTGCCCGCACGGCTGCGACCGGGCGCTCGAGTTCGCGCTCCTGACCGCGCCCGAGCAGCGCGACCCGGCGCTCCTCGCGAAGCTCGACGCCGTGGCGGGCCGCGTGCTCGACCGCGGCTGACGCCACCGCCCCCTTCCCCGCCGAGCCCCCGCGACGGAGGCGCCAGAGATGACCGAGAAACCCCTCGAGGACTACATCCGCACCATCCCGGACTTCCCCGTGCCTGGGGTGCTGTTCCGCGATGTCACCACCCTCTTCGCCCACCCGGAGGCGTTCCGCCGCGCCGTCGAGGCGCTGGTCGAGCCCTACGACGGTACCGGCCTCGACGTCGTGGTGGCGATGGACGCGCGCGGCTTCATCCTTGGCGGCGCCGTGGCCTACACCCTCGGCCTCGGCTTCGTGCCGATCCGCAAGAAGGGCAAGCTGCCGGGCAACACGGTCGTCGAGTCCTACAAGCTCGAATACGGCGAGGCGGTGGTGGAGATCCACGATGACGCCTTCCAGGCCGGGGCCCGCGTGCTGCTGATCGACGACCTGCTCGCCACGGGCGGCACCGCCATCGCCGGGATCAGGCTGATCGAGAAGCTGGGCGGGCAGATCGTCGCCGCCTCCTTCGTCGTCAACCTGCCCGACCTCGGCGGCGAGAAGCGCCTCGAGGAGATTGGCATCGAGGTGCATACGCTCTGCGAATTCGAGGGGGCCTGATGAACGCCGCCGACATCATCGCCCGGCGCCTCCACGCCGCCGGCTGCCGCACCGCCTTCGGCATCCCGGGCGGCGAGGTGCTGG
>JBEPXW010000165.1:0-5074 GCA_041641715.1 Pseudomonadota bacterium | reverse complement strand
GACCTGGCGGAGCAGCATGCGGGTCAGGTGATCGAGCCGGCCGGAGAGCGCGGCGGGGACGAGCGCGCCGCGGTAGCTCTCGGGCGCCGGCGGGCGCATCGCCTCGGCCGGGGTCAGCAGAACGGCCCGGCGCACGGCCCAGAGGGCGCCGACGAGCGCGGCGCCGAGACTGATGGCGGCCGAGAGCAGGAACTCGGCCCCGCTCGGCCGATAGTGCAGGAAGGGGAAGCGGAAGAAGGCCGAGTAGAGCTCGGTATTGTAGCGGCCGAGCCCGGCGCCGAGCGCCCAACCGAGCAGGATGCCCACGGCGGCCATCGCGACCGCCATCTTGGCGTAGTGCATCCCGACCTGGAGGTTCGAGTAGCCGAAGGCCTTCATCAGGCTGATCTCGCGCCGCTCGGTGGTGATCAGGCGGGCGAGGACGGTGTTGACGAGGAACACAGTCACGGTGAGGAAAATCGCCGGCAGCACCGTCGCCATAGTGCGGAGCTGGTCGAGCTCGTTCATCAGGAACCAGTGCGAGGTCTGGTCCGCCCGGGCGATCGCCCCGGTGCCGCCATAGCGCTCGAGCAGCAGGTCGAGCCGGGCGATCACCGCCTCCGGCTCGGCGCGGCGCAGGAGGGCGAGCGCCACGTCGTTGAAGGCGCCGTCGAGGTCGTAGGCCGCAGTCAACGCCTTGCGGCCCATCCAAACGATGCCGAAGCGCTCGTCGTCGGGCATCAGCATCCCCGGCGCGATAGCGTAGACGAACTCGGGCGAGAGGGCGATGCCGACGATGCGGACCCGGCGCTTGGCGCCGTTGAGCAGCACCTCGAAGGTGTCGCCGACCCCGAGCCCGTGGGCCTCGGCGAAGGGCTCGTGGACCACCGCCTCGTCGTCGCGGCCGGGGTCGGGCGTGCGCCCCGCGCGGAGCGCGAGGCGATTGAGCAGCGGCGCGCCGCGCTCGGGCAGGGAGACGAGGCGGCCGACCACCGGCTCCTCCATGCCCGCGACGTCGAGCGTGGTGAGGGCGGCGATGCGGGTCTCCACGGTCTGGACGCCCGGAATGCCGCGGATCCGCTCGGAGAGGCGCTCCGGCGCGCGCTTCACGCCGGCGAAGACCTCGGCGAAGCGATAGCGCTCGTAATAGGCCTCGGTCGTCACGCTGAGCGAGTTGACGGCGCTGAGCGACATGACGAGGAGCGCCACGCCCGAGGCAATCACCAGCGCGATCGCAACCACCTGGCCCTTGAGGCGCCAGAGATCCCGGATGAGCTTTCGGTCGAGCGCGCGCAACGCCGTCACCAGCTCAGCTCGCGCGCCGGCCGGCGGGTCTCGTTCTCGCGCGTCTCGCTGATCCGGCCGTCGGCCATGGAGATCACACGGTGCGCCATCGCCGCGATGCCGACATTGTGGGTAATGAGCGCCGTGGTCGCGCCAAGCTCGCGATTCACGCGCTCGATCGCCTCGAGGACCACGATGCCGGTCTGGCTGTCGAGCGCCCCCGTCGGCTCATCGCAGAGCAGCACCTCGGGGCGCTTGGCGATGGCGCGGGCGATGGCGACGCGCTGCTGCTCGCCGCCGGAGAGTTCAGCCGGGAAGTGATGCGCGCGGTCGGCGAGGCCCACGAGGGCCAGCGCTTCAGCCGGGGCCATCGGGTTCGGGGCGATCTCGGTCACGAGGGCGACGTTCTCCTCGGCGGTGAGGCTGGCGATGAGATTGTAGAACTGGAAGACGAAGCCCACGCAGTCGCGCCGGTAGCGGGTTAGCTCCGACTCGCGGTAAGCGGTGAGCTCGCTTCCTTCGAAATAGACATTCCCGGACGTGGGCACGTCGAGCCCGCCGAGGATATTGAGGAGCGTCGACTTGCCGCTGCCCGAGGGCCCGAGCAACACGACGAGTTCGCCGCGGCGGAGCTCGAGATCGACCCCTTGCAGAGCGCGCACTGCGGAAGGGCCGGATCCGTAGACCTTCGTTAGGTCGTGGGCCTCGATCACGGCGTCCGGAACGACGCTCCGGGTTTCGGCTGGGGATCGAGGCGACATCTGCAACTCTTCCTGCAACTTCGCGATGCGCCAGGCTGCGGGCGGCGCAGTAGCCGGTTACCCGACGGATGGCTCCTTCGGAATGACAGAGATCAAGAGACCGCGAGCCTCGACGTTCCCTCGGTGGTCCGATTGCCAATGGCGGTGCCAGCATGAGTGCGCCAATGTCGGCAGAACTCCTGAATGTTGTCAGGCGTGCAACGTCGGGAAAGCCACCAACGACCTGCTCCCCTGAAAACTTCGCGATCTGAAATTAGTCAGTTCCTCGAATGCGGAGGCAGACCATGAAGCGATCGCGGTGCGCTTGGTCAAAACGAACTTTTCGATCCAGCCGGAACTAGTCGGCATCTTAGAGAGGGGCGATAAAGCTCCAAACTTCGAGTTTTGCGGCAGGCAGGAAAGTCTTGTCCCATCTGAGCGAAGCACTTATCTAGGGACTTACATCTGAACTGCTATAATTAAGAACAAGCAGAAAACAGTGCTAAAAAAATAGATCGCAATACATAATTGCATGCGGGAATCTGAAAAGCTACGGCCATAAACGGGTGAGACTTTTATTTGAAAGACTCGCGAGGTTCGCTTCATTCCCATACTTTCGAGCGCTTATGGCAAATCACACCGCAGCTGCTGGATTGACGCTGCCTCCACTGCCGGACACCAAGGATCGCGTCGATTAAGAAGCCCCCGCCCGACGGCGACGGCCATGCTACGGGGCTTCGACGCGTCGCAGATATGGAAAAGCCCCCTGCCCGGCATCCAGACAGGGGGCCTGCCGCTTCGTGCGGCGGGCAGGGACACACACAGCGCCCGCTACGGATAGAGAACACGCCAGCCGAGGAAGCGTTGCTGCATAGATAGAGAAAGCCCGGCTCTCACCGGAGACCTGCCCGCCAGCCGGTATAAGTTTGTACAGCCTTGCGACCAGCGATTCGCTTAACTGGCATCAACAAAGACGACGCCAAGGTTGATCCCGTGCGTGAATCCTCTGCGGTAGCTGTGTAGCGTTAATGGTGAGGTGATCGGCGGGCACCGTAGAGGGCCCGCGTCCCCTGGGGAAAACGTTGCGGCAATGCGATCGATAGTAACGTTCACTAGGGAGCGGGCAGAATGGCACACAACGTAGATGTCCACGTCGGACGGCGCATCCGCCAGCACCGTTGGATGGCGGGGTTCACGCAACAGAAACTTGCGGACCAGATTGGCATCAAGTTCCAGCAAATCCAGAAGTACGAGACAGGAGCGAACCGGGTGAGTTCCAGTCGCCTCTGGGATATCGCGGGCGTGTTGCGCGTGCCGGTGGCCTCTTTTTTCGATGGGCTCGAAGGGCAGGCGCCGGACACCGGCGAGGCGCGCGGCGACATACTCACCGACAAGGAGGCGCTGGAACTCGTGCGCGCCTACTACGCCATCCCGGAGTCGCAGCGCCGTCGCCTCTTCGACCTGGCGCGGGTGCTGAGTGTCGCCGGTTCGCCTGACCGGTCAGCGACGGTGGCATAACTCGCCCGACTCAACGGTGGGCCCCCGGTGAGAGTCGGGGCCGGGCCCGCCGACTTCTGTCGTTCGGCGACTCGTCCTGCTGGGGTCACCCTTGAGCCTCATCGGGGCCGCAAGGCTTCTCCGGTCGTCACCCCGGACAATGCCGAAACACCGCCGCGGGATCAGAAGGGCACACCAAAAACAGCCATTTTCGGCCGGGGCTGGGTCTCCCGTTCATGAGCACGAGCCGGCGGCTTATCCGGGAGCGGTTCCTCGTGCTTTGGAAAGCCCCTCTAGAGCCGCTATGTGATGGCCCCGGTGGATCGCGCTTAGTTCATCCTCGAGGCGCAGCGGCAAGGATGGTTCCTGTTCTCAGCGAACCGTGAGGGGGCTGACAATTCAGTGCGCACATTCGACGCGCGACGCCGCGGTTTTTGCCCCGGAATCGGAAACCGCCTTTTGCCTTGCGGATGTCGCGCACGGTTATGGCCATCGTTCGGACGCCGTGTCGTGATGCCGAGAGAATACCGCACGTGATCGGCGAACAGGATGCACGGGCAGGAACCCCCCGGCCGCAGTGACGAGGCTCTGATCCCACGCTTGCGTCTGTGCTGGCGAAAATCCGCTCCGGCCTAGAAGCTGCGGGCGCAACACTCACGATCAGAAAAGGGCTTGCCGGGCGGAGTTCGCACAAATCGAGGCCGCAGGATACTAAGGCCTTCGTAGTGAAGTTTGATGGTATGTCTTCACCTATAAAATGGACGATTTTTGCGTATTTTTCATCGTGTTATAGTTGGACACTGGCGGAAGGGGTGGGATTCGAACCCACGGAGCCTCTCGGCTCAACGGTTTTCAAGACCGCCGCATTCGACCGCTCTGCCACCCTTCCGGCGGGCCGAGACATAATGCCGGCGCAGCGCACGGTCCAGTGCCGCGGCCATCGGGGCGCGGGAGCGCTTTCGCTCTGTCGGAGCCTACGCTAACGTCGCTCCGACACGCTGACGGACCTTGGCGCCGGCTCGACCCCGGAAGCGGCGTCAGTTGCGTCTTGCGCGCTGCTCCCGGGATGGCCTAGGCAGGCGCGACCCCGCCGGCCTCCGGGGGCTGGGGCCGGACAGGAAGGTGAAGTCAGATGCTCGAACGATTCCTCGCGCAGGCGGCCGTCGCGCTCGTGCTGGCGCTGGTCGCCCTGCCCCTGCCGGCGCCTGCGCAGACGCAGACGACGCCCGCCAAGGCGGCGATCGTGGTCGACATGACCAGCGGCGCGGTGCTGCTCGAGAAGAACGCCGACACGCCGCTGCCGCCGGCCTCGATGTCGAAGCTCATGACGCTCGAGGTCGTGTTCGACGCGCTCGAGTCCGGCCGCCTCGCGCTCGAGGACGAGTTCCGGGTCAGCGAGCACGCTTCCAGTATGGGCGGCTCGAAGATGTTCATCCGCTCGGGCGAGCTGGTGAGCATCGGCGACCTGCTCCGGGGCGTGATCGTGCAGTCCGGCAACGACGCGGCCGTCGCGCTCGCCGAGGCGATCTCGGGCACGGAGGAGGCGTTCGCCCAGCTCCTCAACCGGCGCGCCG
>JBEPXW010000164.1:0-5085 GCA_041641715.1 Pseudomonadota bacterium | reverse complement strand
GTGCCGGGCACGTAATGCAGCTGCAGGTACTCGGTGAAGTCGGTGCGGCCGACGATGTAGGCGATCACCCCGAGCGAGCCGGCGGCGATCATCACCGGCATGATGGCGAGGCCGTCGAGCCCGTCGGTCAGGTTGACCGCGTTCGCCGAGCCGACGATCACCAGCATGGCGAAGGGGGCGTAAAGCAGCCCCGCCTCGATCAGCAAGTCCTTGAAGACCGGCAAGGCGATGGCGTTCTGCAGCTCGGCCGGCTGGAGAAGCGTCGCCCAGGCGGCGGCGCCGAGGGCGATCAGGAAACCCGCCGCGAGCCGCACGCGCCCCGGTACGCCGCGGTGCGAGTGCTTGCGCACCTTGAGAAAGTCGTCGAGGAAGCCGATCAGGCCGAAGCCGAAGGTGACCAGCACGACGATCCAGACGAAGCCGTTGTCGAGCCGCGCCCAGAGGAGCGTCGAGACCAGGAGCGCGCCGAGGATCATGACGCCCCCCATGGTCGGCGTGCCGGACTTCGCGGTCAGGTGGCGCTCGGGCCCGTCGTCGCGGATCGGCTGGCCCTTCTTCTGGACGCGCTTCAGCCAGTTGATAATCGCGGGACCGAACAGGAAGGCGACGACGAGCGCCGTCATCAGCGCGCCGCCGGCACGGAAGGTGATGTAGCGGAAGAGATTGAAGATGTCGCCGCCCTCGCTGAGCGGTGTGAGCAGGTGGTAGAGCATCCTCTCACTCCTCCTCGGGGACGCGCGGCGCACGCGCCTCGCCCAGCGCCTTGATCGAGTCGACGACCCGGCGCATCGCCATGCCGAGAGAGCCCTTGACCATGCAAACGTCGCCCGCGTCAACCAGTCTGCGCGCCCGCTCGGCGAGCGCGGCGCTGTCCTCGAACCAGTCGCCGCGCTTCTCGGCCGGCAGCGCGGCGTGGAGGCGGCGCATGCGGGGGCCGGCGAGGTGGAGCTGGTCGATGCCGTCGAGCTCGGGCAGTTCGGCAAGGCCGGCGTGGAGATCCTCCTCGGTCGGTCCGAGCTCGAGCATGTCGCCGAGGAAGGCGAGGCGGCGGCCGCGGGCGACGCGACCGACCTCGTGGGTGACGGGGCTCGCCGCGAGGACGGCCAGCGCCGCCCGCATCGAGGCGGGGTTGGCGTTGTAGGCGTCGTCGATCAGCGTGATCGCTCCGTCCATCCCGGCGGGGCCGAGCGAAATTCGCCAGCGGCGGCCGCGCCCTTCAGGCGGCGCCCAGTCCGCCATGGCGAGACCGGCGCGGGCGATGTCGCCGCCGACGGCCTCGACGGCGCCGAGGGCGGCCACCGCGTTTAGCGCGAAATGAGCGCCGGGCGCGCCGAGCTTGAAAGTCACCGGCCGGCCCCGGATGCAGGCGCGAGCGACCGTGCTAAGGCCGGTGATCGTGGCCTGCTCCAGCAGGAGGTCGGCGTCGCGGGTGCCGAAGCTCAGGATCCGGGCGCCGGCGGCGTGGCGCGCGAGGCGGTCGAAATGCGCGTTGTCGCGGTTGAGGATGGCGGTGCCGCCGGGCTCGAGGCCGGCGAAGACCTCGGCCTTGGCGTCGGCGATCTCCTCGACCGAGCCGAAGGCGGCCAGGTGAACCGCCTCGACCGCGGTGATCAGCGCCACGTGGGGCCGGGCGAGGCGGGAGAGGGGTGCGATCTCGCCCGGGCTGTTCATGCCCATCTCGAGGACCGCGAAGCGCGTCCCGCGCGGCATGCGCGCCAGCGTCAGCGGCACGCCCCAGTGGTTGTTGTAGCTCTTCTCGGCGGCATGGGTCGCGCCCTGCGGCGCCAGCATGGCGCGCAGCATCTCCTTCGTCGAGGTCTTGCCGACGGACCCGGTCACGGCGATGACGCGCGCCTCCGACCGCGCCCGCGCCGCGCCCCCCAGCGCCCGGAGCGCCTCGAGCGTATCATCGACGACGAGGAGCGGCGCGTCCGCAGGCAGGTCCTCGGGAACGCGGGCCACCATCGCCGCGCCGGCCCCGGCAGACAGAGCCGCGGGAATGAAGTCGTGGCCGTCGCGGTTCTCGCCGGCGAGCGCGACGAAGAGCTCGCCCGGGGCGATGGTTCGGGTGTCGATCGAGACGCCGGTGAGGTGCTCCCAGCCGCCGCGCGCCTCGCCGCCTGTTGTGGCGGCGGCCTCCGCAGCGGTCCAGAGCCGCGCGGTCATCGGCCTCCTCCGAACGGATTTTCCAGCCCGTCCAGCGCGGCGACTGAGGCCTGAGCCTGGGCCGCGTCGTCGAAGGGCAGCATCGCGCCGGCGACCTCCTGGCCCTGCTCGTGACCCTTGCCGGCGATCAGCAGGCAGTCGGCGGAGTCCTTCAGCATGTCGACGCCGGCGAGGATCGCCGCCGAGCGATCGCCGATCTCGTTGGCCTCCGGGCAGGCGGCGAGGATCGCCGCGCGGATCGCGCCCGGGTCCTCGGAGCGCGGGTTGTCGTCGGTGACGATGACGACATCGGCCCGCTTCGCGACGGCCTCGCCCATTAGCGGGCGCTTGCCGGGATCGCGGTCGCCGCCGGCACCGAATACGACGACCAGCTGGCCGCCGCAGTGCGGGCGCAGCGCGTCGATGGCCGTCGCGAGCGCCGCCGGCGTGTGGGCGTAATCGACATAGACCGCGGCTCCGTTGGCCCGCCGCGCGGCGAGCTGCATGCGGCCGCGGACGCCCTCGAGCCCGGGGAGCGCGGCGAAGGCGGTCTCCGCCGGGACGCCGGTCACGATGGCCAGCGCCGTGGCGAGCGCCACGTTCTCGGCCTGGAAATCACCGATCAGACCGAGCCGGGCGCGGTAGTCGCGTCCCGCCCAGGCGTAGCGCACCTCCTGGCCATCGGCGTGGAAGGTGGCGCCGAGGATGGCGAGATCGGCACCCGGCGCGCGGCCGACCGCGACGACCCGCACCCCGCGCCCCGTCGCCGCGTCGCGGGCACGGGCGAAGACGGGGTCATCGGCGTTCAAGACGGCGGTGCCCTCGGCGGGCAGGAGCTCGCCGAACAGGCGGAGCTTTGCGGCCACATAGGCCTCGTCGTCGGCGTGGTAGTCCAGATGGTCGCGGCTGATGTTGGTAAGCGCGGCCGCGCTCAGCCGCACCCCGTCGAGACGGTACTGGGTGAGGCCGTGGCTCGACGCCTCCATCGCCGCATGGGTGCACCCCTTCCCCGCGAGGCGCGCCAGCAGCGCATGGAGTGTAATCGGCTCGGGCGTGGTGTGGCGGAGCGTCTCCTCGAAGCCCTCCCCCGCGACGCCGGTCGTGCCGAGCGCCGCGGCGGCGAAGCCGGCGGCGGCCAAGATCTGGCGCAGGAAGTGCGTCACGGAGGTCTTCCCGTTGGTGCCGGTGACCGCGGCCATGACCCGAGGCTGGGCGGCGTGGAAGCGTGCCGCGGTCTCTGCGAGGAGCCTCCGTGGCGCCTCCGTCACCAGGAAGGGGACCGGCAGATCGCCGATGTCGGCGCGCGCGGTCTCGACGCCGGCCCCAGTCGCGACGACAGCGACGGCGCCCTGGCGCACGGCGAACTGCGCGAACTCAGCGCCATCGAGCCGCGTGCCCGGGATGGCGAAGAAGACATAGCCGTCGCGCACCTCGCGGCTGTCGACGGCGAGACCGGCGACCGGCGTGTCGGGGTTTGCCGCGGGCCCCTCGACGGGAAGTCCGGCGAGGCCGAGACCGGCGAGGCTGCGCGCGGTGGAGAGGAGGGGCCCGTTCATCGTCCCACCCTACCGGCTGGCGGTGGCGACTGCGGCGGGGCCCGCCGGCGCGCTGACCGGCAGCGGCCGCATGCCGAGCAGCGGCGCGACCCGGGCGATGGCCGTGGCGGTGACGGGGACGGCGGTGCGGCTGGCCTCGCGCGAGATGTAGGTGCCAGAGCGGTCCACGGGCTCGTCGAGCGAGACCGCCATGACGTATTGCGGCCGGGTCGTCGGGAACACCGAGACGAAGGTCGAGATCACCTTGTCGCGGTAGTAGCCCCCGCCGGGCTTGTACTTGTCGGCGGTGCCGGTCTTGCCGCCCACCGCGTAGCCGGGGATGTTTGTGCGCCGGCCGGTGCCGCGGGTAACGACCTCGCGGATCATCGACATCATCCGGCGCGAGGTCTCCGCCGAGAACACCGGCTCGCCCGGTTCGTTGCCGCCTCTGACCAGCGTCGGGCGCACGCGCCGCCCGCCGTTCGCCAGCGTCGCATAGGCTGCGGCGAGATGCACCGGCGAGGCGGCGAGCCCGTGGCCGAAGGAAATGGTCATCGTCGAGAGGTCCGTCCACTTGGGCGGCAGCAACGGCGCCGCGTGCTCGGCCTCCGCCAGCTCCACGGGAAGCGGGTCGAAGAAGCCCAGACGCCTCAGATAATCCTTGAGCCGCGGCGTGCCAACCCGGAGCGCGAGCTTCGCCGCACCCACGTTGGAGGAGCGCACGACAATGTCGGTCACCGGCATCTCGGGCGGCATGCGGTGGATGTCGCGGATGCGGTGGCGGCCGTAGGTCAGCGCCGAGCCGGTCTCGATCATCGTCTCCGGCCCGACGGCCGCCGTCTCGAGCGCGATCGCCGCGGTCAGCACCTTGAAGGTCGAGCCGAGCTCGTAGCGCCCCTGCGCCGCCCTGTTGAAGCGCGGGCTGAGCTCGGCCGGGCCGGAATAGGGCTCAGGCACCGCGTTCGGGTCGTAGTCGGGCAGCGAGACAATGGCGAGAATCTCGCCCGTCTCGGCATTCATCAGGACGCCCGCGGCGCCCTTGGCGGTGAACTGCTCCATGCCGGCGGCGAGCACGTCGCGAAAGGCCGCCTGCAGGCCAAGGTCGATGGAAAGCGCCAGCGGCTCGCCCGACCGGGCCGGGTCGCGCAACCGCTCGTCGAAATAGCCCTCGACGCCGCCCGCTCCGACCAGCTCGGCATAGCGCACGTCCTCGGTCGCCGCGCGCACGCCGCCGACGAGGTGCGCGACCGTGGGCCCGGGCGGGTAGACCCGCATGGTGCGCGAGCCGAACTTGAGGCCCGGATGGCCGAGGTCGAGCACCTGCTGGCGCTCGGCCGGGGTGATCGGGCGCTTGATCCAGGCAAAGCTCGACTCGCTCGAGAGCCGCGCGTGCAGGGTCCGCTCG
>JBEPXW010000163.1:0-5116 GCA_041641715.1 Pseudomonadota bacterium | reverse complement strand
CAGCACGATGCCCTTGCCCTTGACGTAGACCAGCGTGTTGGCGGTCCCGAGGTCGATCGCCATGTCGTTCGAGAAAATGCCGAACAATCCGTTGAACATGCGCCTGCCTTTGCCTGCTCCGGCCTCCCCCGGCGTTACGGTGCGCGGGTGATTCTGTCGCCGGTGATTCCGTCCCGGTGATTTCCCCTGCCCGGAAAACGCGTGCCCTGCCAATGGCTCCGGCGAAATTCTTCACGCGGTCAGCCGGAGGCGCGGTCTCTCTCGCCGCTTGCGTGTTGCTTATAGGGCGCGACTCGGAGGGGCGTCAAAGAGAAAGCGGGGCCCCGGAGGGCCCCATCTTGTGTCCAGATGTCGCGCGGGCTCTAGAGATGCCGTCATCCCCCGGCTTGACCGGGGGATATGCGCCCCTCAGACGGCCTCGGCCGGCTTGGTCTTTTCGCGCCGCACCAGGAGCTTGTTCAGCGCGTGGACGTAGGCCCGGCAGGAGGCCACCACCGTGTCGGTGTCCGAGGACTGGGCGGTGACGATTTTGCCCTCCTCGCGCATGCGCACGGAGACGGTGGCCTGGGCGTCGGTCCCCTCGGTCACGGCGTGCACCTGGTAGAGCTCCAGCGTCGCGTTGTGCGCGATCAGCGCCTTGACCGCGTTGAAGGCTGCGTCCACCGGGCCGTCGCCCTCGGCAGTGGTGCGTTTCTCCTTCCCGTCGATCTCGAGGACGATCTCGGCGGTCTGGGGCGCCTCGGTGCCGCAGACCACGCGCAGGAACTTGAGCTTGATCCGCTCGGCGCCGGCATCCGCCGTGGCCTCCTCGACGAGGGCGACGATGTCGTCGTCCCAGACCTCCTTCTTGCGGTCGGCCAGGGCCTTGAAGCGCACGAAGGCGTCCTGGAGGGCGTTCTGGCCCAGCTCGAAGCCCAGCTCCTTCAGCTTCTCCTTGAAGGCGTGGCGCCCCGAGTGCTTGCCCATGACGAGGTTCGACTTCGAGAGGCCGACGTCCTCGGGCCGCATGATCTCGTAGGTGCCGTGGTGCTTCAGCATCCCGTCCTGGTGGATGCCGGCCTCGTGGGCGAAGGCGTTCTTGCCGACGACGGCCTTGTTGTACTGGACGGGGAAGCCGGTGATGCCCGAGACCAGCCGCGAGGCCTGCATGATCTTCGTGGTGTCGATGCTCGTGGCGTAGGGCATCAGGTCCTGACGGACCCGCATCGCCATGACGACCTCCTCGAGAGCGGTGTTGCCGGCGCGCTCGCCGAGGCCGTTGATGGTGCACTCGATCTGCCGCGCGCCCGCCTGCACCGCGGCCAGCGAGTTCGCCACCGCCATGCCGAGGTCGTTGTGGCAGTGGGTCGAGAGGGTGACGTTCTCGATCCCCGGCACGCGCTCCTTCAGCAGGCGGATGATCGTCGCCGACTCGCCCGGCATGGTGTAGCCGACCGTGTCGGGGATGTTGATGGTGGTGGCGCCGTTCTCGATGGCGGTCTGCACCGCGAGGCAGAGGAAGTCGCGGTCGGTCCGCGTGGCGTCCTCGGGCGACCACTGCACGTCGTCCACCATGGAGCGGGCGTGGGAGACCGAGCTCTCGATCTGCGCCAGCACCTGGTCCCGCGTCATGTTGAGCTTGTGCTCCATGTGCAGGTCCGAGGTGGCGATGAAGGTGTGGATGCGCTTGTGCGGCGCGTAAGTCAGCGCCTCGAAGGCCCGGTCGATGTCGGCCTTGCCCGAGCGGGAGAGGCCGGCGACGGTGGCGCGCTCGATCACCTTGGCGATCTCGCGCACGGCCTCGAAGTCGCCCTGCGAGGCGGCAGGGAAGCCGGCCTCGATTATGTCGACGCCCATCTCGTCGAGAAGCGCGGCGATCTGCAGCTTCTCGTCGAGCGTCATGGACGCGCCGGGGGACTGCTCGCCGTCGCGCAGCGTCGTGTCGAAGATCTTCACGCGGTCGGATACCGCGGGTTTGGTCTCGGTGGTCATGTCGTGGGCTCCGTCTCCTGATTGCCGTCTTTTCGATCCGGGCGGCGCGTCCGTCACTCCCCTGAGCGCGCGCGCCGCGGGATCACGGCACGCTCAGGGGCGACTAAGCAGGAGAAGCCCGCCGAGAGCGGCAGGCGAGGTCGGCGCTGCGATGTGCGGCGCGGTCAGCATGGGGCGCAATATACGCAAATGTGCGCGCGTGAAAAGGGGGAACCTTCACTCCGGGGAATCGGCGCTCGTGCCAGGCCTGCGGGCCAACCGGCGCCTGCCCGGATGTCGGCGACCATCGCCTGGCCAGCCTCTGCGGCTGTGCCTCCGAGCGGCCGGTCGAGCTTCGAACGCACCGCGTCCGAGTTTTGCCGCGACGGGGCGCGGCGCCGTGTCCGGACCGCCGCCCGAGGAACGCGGCACGGCCATTGCCGGGCTTTTTCGTTTGGTGTCAATCAACCACTGGTTGTGGCTCAAGTGTTTTATTAAACCCTGGAATGTGCGAAGTTTGAATCGCTACTATCTCCGGCGAGGGAACGGGTCCGCAAAAAAAGGTCGGTTCCGGAAATGCAGAACGCAATCATTGTGCTGGGCGCGATCCTCGGAATGCTGGTCGGGGGCTGGCTGGCCACTTTGCTGTTCCACTCGAGCGGCGATGTCGGTGTCGGCGTGACGGTTTTTTCGGGCGCGATTCCCGGCACGCTCGTAGGCGGTTGGCTCGGGCTCAAGCTGATGAGCCGGATCGCCTGACGGTCGGCTGGCGCGGGCGCCGGCGACCCGGGACGCCGGCCATGGCAAACGGCCCGAGCGGCCGGCGTAAAGCGGCCCCCGGGACCGGGCCGCTTATGGCGGGTGCTACACGACGCCGGCCCGGCGCCCCGCCCGCCGGAAGGCGACGCGCCCAATCGCAATAATCCGCCTGCGATGCCATCATGGGGTGACGGCACCGGCATCGCCGGCATTCGAGCGGAGGGCGCATTGGGAAACATCAGCCTCGTCCAGGTCGCGGTGCTGCTTGCCGCCGCGGGTATCGTGGCGCCGCTGGCGAAACATCTGCGCATCGGCGCGGTCCTCGGCTACCTGCTCGCGGGGGTGGTGATCGGGCCCTATGTCCTCGGCATCTTCAAGGATGCCGAGAAGATGCTGCACGTCGCGGAGTTCGGCGTCGTGCTGCTCCTCTTCGTCATCGGGCTCGAGCTGAAGCCCCAGCGGCTCTGGGCGATGCGGCGGTCGGTGTTCGGGCTCGGCGGCGCGCAGGTCGGGATCACGGCGCTGCTCCTGACCGCGATCATGCTGGTCGAGACCGCCAACTGGCGCGAGGCGCTGTTCGTCGGGCTGGCGCTGTCGCTCTCCTCGACGGCGATGGTGCTGCAGGTGCTGAAGGAGACCGGCGAGCTGGAGTTTCGCCACGGGCGCATGGCCTTCTCGGTGCTTCTGTTCCAGGACCTCGCTGCGATCCCGATGATCGCCTTCGTCGGGCTCCTCGCCGTCGGCGGCGATGCGGCGCAGCCGATGACCTGGGCCGGCGCGCTCACCGGGCTTGCCGCCATCGCGGCGATCGTGCTGGCGGGGCGCTACCTGCTCGGCTGGACGTTCCACTTCATCGCCAAGGCCGGGGTGAGCGAGGCGCTGACGGCGTTCGCGCTGCTCACCATCGTGGTCATCGAGATCGTCATGAAGGGGGCGGGGCTCTCGCCCGCGCTCGGCGCGTTCATCGCCGGGGCGCTCTTGGCCGACTCCACCTACCGCCACGAGATCGAGGCCGACATCAAGCCATTCGAGACGCTTTTCCTCGGGCTCTTCTTCCTCTCGATCGGCATGTCGCTCGACCTCGGTCTTCTGGCGACGCAGCCCGGCGTCATCGTGCTCGCGGCGGTGGCGCTGATGGCGGTGAAGGGCGTGATCCTGCACCGCCTCGGTCGCGGCTACGGGCTCTCGGCCCCGGCCAGCCGGCGCTTCGCCTGCGCCCTGGCGCAGGGCGGCGAGTTCGCCTTCGTGCTGACCGCCATCGCGGTGACCACCGGCGTGCTGATGCGCGGCGACGCCTCGCTGATCAACGTGATCGTGACGCTCACCATGCTGGCGACGCCCGTGCTGCTCATGGCCGAGAAGTGGCTGGCCGCGCGCCTCGCCCGCCCCGGCCACGAGCCGGCCTTCGACGAGATCCCCGAGATCGAGTCGCACGTGGTCATCGCGGGGCTCGGCCGTTTCGGCCAGATCATCGCCCGCATCCTCGCGGCGCGGGGGATTCCCTTCACCGCGCTCGACGGCGACCCGGCCCAGATCGACGTGGTCCGGCGGTTCGGCGGGCGGGTCTACTTCGGCGACGCCACCCGGCCCGAGATCCTGGAGGCGGCGCAGGTCGAGAAGGCGCGCGCCGTCGTGGTCTCGATCTCCAACGTCGAGGGCTCGCTGAAGGCCGTGGAGCTGATACGCCGGCGCTATCCGCACGTGCCGCTCTATGTTCGCGCGCGCGACCGCGAGCACGCCCACAGGCTGATGGACTTCGGCGTCGAGCACATCATCCGCGAGACCCTGCTGTCGGCGCTCGAGATGTCGCGCCAGGTGCTGATGGACGCCGGCGGCCTCAACCGCCGCGAGGCGGAGCGCACCGTGCAGATGTTCGCCGAGCGCGACGAGCGCCGACTCCGCGCCGACCACGCCCATGCGCGCGACGAGGCGAAGCTCGCGGAAAGCGCCCGCCAGCACGCGGAGGAGCTGGCGCAGCTCTTCGAATCGGACGTCGCGAAGCGGGACTGAGCGGGACCGGGGCCCGGCCCGGTCACGCCCCGGCGGACTTGCGGCCGAGAAAGACGACGTCGCGTCCGAACCAGCGGTCCATGACCCGGCCGAGCGCGTCTTCCCGCGGCCCGGGCGGCGTGCCGCGGTAGGCCGTGGCGGGATCGCCGCCGGAGCGAAGGAACTTCGCGCGCAGATAGGCCAGGAGGACGGCGCTCCCGAAGGGCGCCCACCACGCCTCCTCCATCATCCGCGCGAGGCTCCGCCATTCAGAGCGGCGCACCGGGTCGTCCGTTCCGCAGTCCAGGCTTAGCGCCCGGCGCCGTGCGTGCATGGCGAAATAGACCGGGCCGGAGAGGTAGCGGTCGAGCACGAGCAGCGTGCCCCCCGGCGCCAGCACGCGCGCGATCTCGTGGAA
>JBEPXW010000162.1:0-5127 GCA_041641715.1 Pseudomonadota bacterium | reverse complement strand
CCCAGATCCTGAACCTCCTCGCCGACCTGCAGGAGGAGTTCGGGCTCGCCTACATCTTCATCAGCCACGACCTCTCGGTGGTGCGCCTGATCGCCGACCAGGTGATGGTGATGTATTTCGGCCGGCCGGTGGAGGAGGGCCCCGCCAGGGCGATCTTCGCCGAGCCGCGCCATCCCTACACCAGGGCGCTCTTCTCGGCGACGCCGGTGGCGGACCCCGAGCGCGACAAGCTGCGCATCAAGCTCGAGGGCGAGCCGCCCTCGCCGCTCTCGCCCCCCGGCGGCTGCCCCTTCCACCCGCGCTGCCCGCTCAGGATCGACCGCTGCGTGGAAACCTATCCCGAGATCGCGACCTTCGGAGCGCAGCGCTCCGCATGCTGGCGTGCCGACGAGGTCCCCCGGGCGTGGACGGCCCGGGCGACGGGCACGCCTTCCTAGGCAGGGACGTGCTCGGCTCTCCGCGCACTGTCTGACCAGAGGCCTGCGGCCGTCTCAGCAGTCCGGACACCCCACTTTGACATCGCCGTACAATCGAAATCCGGAGGAGCGGAGAGCTTGAGCGGCTATATCGCAGTGGTTGTTTGAAACGGGAGAGTCTTCACAATGCATAAGCACCCAATTCAAAACTATCGAAATGAAACCATTTTAACTTCAAACGTGCAATAATTACGCTCAATTTCAGCCACAATTTGAGCGCATAGGTTGCAACCAGAAGCCCGGGCGCAATTTGTGAGCGTCTCGCGGCAGTTCGCGTAGCGTGGAGGCAATCATGCGATTCGCAAGTGTTTGCGAAACCACCTCGTTGGAGCGTCCACGAGGTGGCGGCCCCGGAAACCCCGCAGAGCGGAGCGAGGCAAATCGCGTCCAAACGGCGATCAGGATCCTCGCGCTGCCGGGAGCGCTGACGCTCCTGGCATCCTGCGCTTCGTTCCAGTCGCCGGACTCACAGGCCACGGAAGCGGCGGACCCGGCCGATCCGACGGCCGCGCAGGTCGTCGACGAGTGCCTCGAACAGGATTGGGCCTGTCGTCAGGCGTCGCCCTTGGAGCTGCTCGTGGCCAGCAGCCGGGCGGAGCCGAGCGTTGGCGACCCCAACGACAGTGGCGACCGCAACGAAGACGGCCCCGGCGGTAACACTGGCAACGACTCCGGGAATGAATCCACCAACGACTCCGGGAATGATTCCGACAACGACTCCGGGAACGATTCCGGCAACGACTCCGGCAACGACTCCGGCAACGACTCCGGGAACGACTCCGGGAACGACTCCGGGAACGACTCCGGGAACGACTCCGGGAACGACTCGAACGGGAACGCGGGTTCGAATGCGGGTCGCGGCAACGGCTCGGAGGACACCCCCGAGAGCGATCGCGATCCCGGCAGGTCGGGCGGCAAAAACGAGGGCGGCGACTGATCCGCCGCTTCCCGACGGCCAATCGGCGCGGCCTTCCCGGGTTGGAGGGTCCCGGGAGCGCGCCGGGCGCCGGTGCCGGCTCGGCGGCTTCGTCCCCGGCGCCGGCGTCGCCGGCCTCGAGGGGCGCCCCTGGGCGGGCCTTGCGGGGGCGCCCCCGTTCTGCTTGCATCCGGACCTGAGCGACCGGAGCCCGATTCCGAACGAGCCGATCGAACGGTGACGCCGAGCCCGGCGCCGGCCCGGAGTCGACCTTGCCCGGAACCAGAACAGCCGGAGAGACGCCCATGACCCGCAGCATCATCACCGCCCCGCAACCCGAGGCCGTCGAGGCCGGTGCGGACGTCCTCGACGAGGGCGGCAATGCCGTCGACGCCGCCGTCGCCTGCGCCCTGGTGCAGACGGCGGTCGACCCGCTGATGTGCGGCCTCGCCGGCTTCGGCTCGATGCAGGTCCGGATGCCGGGGCAGGGGGTCCACGCCTTCATAGACTTCCACGGCCGCGCGCCCGCCGCCGCCACGCCGGAGATGTGGGCGGACCGCGTCCTCGGCGAGGCCGAGGACGGCTTCGGCTTCATCCTCGAGGGTGCCGTCAACGAGATCGGCTACCAGTCGATCATGACGCCGATGACGCTGCGCGCGCTCGCCACCGCGCTCGAGCGCCACGGCACCCGCAGCCTCGCGCATCTCGCCCGGCCCGCCATCGCCTATGCCGAGGAGGGCTTCCTCGTGCGCCCTCATGTCAGCGCCTTCTGGAATGACGTGCCGGGCTCGGGCCGCGTGCCGCATATCGAGTTCGTCACCCGCTTCCCCGCCACGCGCGCGATCTATTGCCACGCGGACGGCACGCCGCTGAAGGTCGGTGAGCGGCTGAGGAACCCGGACATGGCCCGGACGCTCGCGCGAATCGCGGAGAACGGGGTCGACGATTTCTACACCGGCGGCATCGCCCGCGAGATCGCTGACGACATGAGCCGCAATGGCGGCCTGCTCTCGGCCGGGGACCTCGCCGCGGTTGCGCCGGTCGACGCCGCGCCGCTCTGGGGCAGCTACCGCGGCCACCGCGTCTCGACCAACAACCCGCCGGGCGGCGGCATCATGCTGATCGAGATGCTGAACATCCTCGAGAACTTCGACCTCGCCGCCATGGGCCACAATTCGCCCGAATACGTCGCCACCGTCTCCGAGGCGATGAAGATCGCCACCGTGGACAAGGACATGAAGGTCGGCGACCCGCGCTTCGTCGACGTGCCGGTGGCCGAGCTCACCTCGAAGGACTACGCGGCCGCCATGGCCGAGCGGATCCGCAGCGGCGAGAAGACCCATGTCCCCCGCCTCAACCAGGGCGGCGAGGAGTCGAAGGATACCACCCATATCTGCGTCGCCGACGCCGAGGGCAACATCGTCTCCCTCACCCACTCCATCGGCATGCCGTCCGGCGTCGTCACGCCGGGCCTCGGCTTCATGTACAACGGCTGCATGGGCGTCTTCGACCCGCGCCCGGGGCGGCCGGGCTCGATCGCGCCCGGCAAGGCGCGTTTCACCGCCATGTGCCCGACGATCCTGTTCGACGGCGACGAGCCGTGGTTCGTCATCGGCGCCCCCGGCGGGACCTTCATCACCATGGGCGTCCTGCAGGGGATCCTGAACGCTGTTGATTTCGGCATGAGCGCGGCCGAGGCCGTCGCCGCGCCGCGCTTCTGCGCCACCTCGGACACCATCGACATCACCAACCGCATCCTGCGCCGCACCGAGCGGGGCCTGCGCGAGATGGGCTACCCGGTGCGCCGCTCGGCGCTGTCCTACGGCTTCGCCGGTGTCCACGCGCTGCGCCGCACGGCCGCCGGCTGGGACGGCGGCGCCGACCCGGGCCGGGACGGCATGGCCGTGCAGGTTTGAGCCTGCCACGGGTCGCGGCGTCGCGCCGGGGCCGCCTCTGTCCGGCATTTTCAAGAAGGCTCCGGCTCAAGGCCGGGGCAGGGCGGAACGAGGTGGCGGGGCCCTGTTAACCATAAAATCCGTCCACGGCGCGTTTCCTTATTTTTCAATGGCTTGACCTTGTGTCCACGCGTGGACACGGGGTCGCGACAGGGGAGTCGCCCTCACTCCAGCGTCTCGAACAGCCGCCTCAAGAGCTGCAGCCGCGGCACCAGCGAGGAGATCAGCAGGTGCTCCTCCAGCGTGTGCGCGCCGGCGCCGTCCACCCCGATCCCGTCCAGCGTCGGCGCCCGCGAGGCGGTGAAGTTCCCGTCGCTGCCGCCGCCCGTGAAGGTGTCCTCGAGGTCCATCCCGAGCTCCGCCGCCACCCCCCGCGCGTGCTCGTAGAGCGCCGCGATGGCGTTCGACTTCCGGTAGGGCGGGCGGTTCAGCCCGCCTTCGACCTCGATCGCCACATTCGGGTTGTAGGGTTTCAGCCCGCGGATCCGCGCCACCATCTCCTCGCCGTCCTCGGGCGAGGCCATGCGCATGTCGACCTCGATCTCGCAGTGCTCGGGAATCACGTTGACCCCGGTGCCGCCACTGATCAGCCCGACACTGACCGTCCGCCCGCTCGCGTAGTCGGTCATCGCCTCGATATCGAGGATCTGCCGCGCCATCTCGAGGATGGCGCTCTCGCCGTCCTGGTGCCGCAGGCCCGAGTGCGCCGGCTTGCCATGGGTCCGCACCACCATCCGGCCGATCCCCTTCCGTGCCGTGACGCACTTGCCGCCCTCGCGCGCCGGCTCGACCACGAGCACGTGGCGGGCCCGGTCGGCCTCGGCCTCGATCAGCGCGCGCGAGGTCGGACTGCCGATCTCCTCGTCCGAGGTGACGAGGAAGCGCAGCGGCAGCGGCGTCTCGCGCCCTGCTTCGATCAGGGTCGCCGCCGCGGTCATGGCCGTGAAGACGCAGCCCTTCATGTCGTAGATTCCGGGGCCGTAGGCGCGGTCGCCCTCGGCGCGGATCGGGTTCTGGGCCAGCGTGCCCCTGGGATGCACCGTGTCCAGGTGGCAGAGCACCAGCACGCCCGGCCCGTCCCCGCCCCAGGGCGCGACGGCGCGAAGGTGGTCGCCATGGCCGTCACGGCCGGGGATGCGTTCCACCCGAAGCCCCGCGGCGCGGAAGTCTGCCTCCGCCGCGTCCATCATCGCGGCCATGCCGACCGGGTCGTCGCTCTTGCTCTCGATGGCGACCCAGCGGTTGATCCCGGCGAGCAGCTCCTGGGGCTCTGGCGTGCGCATTCCCTTCGTCCTCCCATGCGGCGGCGTACCCCTCATAGCCCCCGCGGCGCCACGGTGCCTAGCCCCGGCTCCGTCGTTCTTGACAATCCGCGCCGATCCCCGAGGATCGGGTCTCCCGCCCGTGCCCTCCGACCCCCGAGACCCGCTCCGCGATGCGCGAGTCCCTCCTGCCGCTCCTGATCGTGCTGCTGCCGCAGGTAACGCTGGCCTCGCTCCAGCTCGGCGTGCCGGTGCTCGCGCCGGCCTTCGTGGCGGCGATCGGAATGCCGCCGGAGGCGGTGGGCGTCATCGGCGGGCTGATCGGTTTCGGCTCGGTCTGGCTCTTCGCCGCCAACCGGGCGTTCACGCCGGTGCTGGGGCCGCTCAGGGCGCTGACGGTTGCCTGCGGCATCGCCGCGGCGGGGGCGGCGGTGATGCTGACGGGCCTCTGGGTCGCCGTCTTCGCCGGGGCGGTGGCGGTCGGCTTCGCCTACGGCGTGACCGCGCCCGCGGGCAGC
>JBEPXW010000161.1:0-5127 GCA_041641715.1 Pseudomonadota bacterium | reverse complement strand
GCTCGCAGCTCTGCGGACGCGGCCACGTCACGCCCCAAAAAATCGATGTCCAAATTTGGACGCAGGGTTAACACTCTGATTTGACATAAGTTTCTCTCTGGACGCTTTTTATGTTAACCACAGCACAGCTCTTGAAGGCCCCTCGCCACCTTCCAGCGCGCGGGCCAGAAAAGATCGATAGCGCCCTCGCGCTCCGATCGCGCCCGAGCGGGCGGTGCCCTCAGAACCCGAGATCGCGGAAGACGGCTGGCAGCATCTCCGGCAGGTCCTCGGCGATCAGCCCCGGGCCGAACCTGCGGGCCGCCTCGACGTGGAGCCAGGCGGCAGTCTCGGCGGCGGCCGGCGCGCCGAAGCCGCGGGCCAGGAGGCCGGCGATCATGCCGGCCAGAACGTCGCCCGCCCCGGCCGTGGCGAGCCAGGGCGCGGCGCGCTCGTAACGGGCCGAGTTGATCGCCGCCCTGCCCTCCCAGTCAGCGATCACCGAATCCGGGCCCTTCAGGAGCACCGTGCAACCCGCGCGCGCCGCCGCCTCGCGCGCCGCGTCGACCTTGGAGTAGGCGGGGCCCTTCTCGGCCGGCGCCTTAAGCTTGTCCGCGATGTCCGGGAAGAGGCGGGCGAACTCGCCCATATGCGGGGTCAGCACGCAGGTCTCGTGCAGGAGGGCGAAGAGCGCCGCGGGGTCGTCGGCGAAGCTGGTCAGCGCGTCGGCGTCGAGGACGGTGCCGCGCACGGCCTCCAGCGCGGCGGTGACGAGGCCGCGCGTGCGCTCGCCCGCGCCGAGGCCCGGACCGAGGCCGATGGCGTTCAGTCGCTTGTCTTTAAGGGTCTCGGCCAAGGCCTCCGCATCGGCCACGGGGCGCAGCATTATGGCGTTGAGCTGGGCGGCGTTCTCCGGGATCGCCTCGGGTGGGGCGCAGACGGTGACGAGGCCGGCGCCGATGCGCAATGCCCCGCGCGCCGCGAGGCGGGCCGCGCCGCCCTTACCTGCGCCGCCGGCGAGGATCAGCGCGTGGCCATAATCGTACTTGTGGGATCGGGATTTCTTCAGTTGTCCCGATGCTCGGGCCATTTCGACCACGACGCCCGGAACGTCGCGTGCCCCAAGGCCGATGTCGGCGATCCTGATCTCGCCGCAGCCGTCCGGCCCGTCTTCGAGAACATGGCCCAGCTTCCTGCTGTGAAAGGTCACGGTCAGGTCCGCCCGGATATGCTCCCGTTGCGTGTCGCTATCTTCACTCCGGAGATACCTTCCCGAGTCCGCGCAGAGTCCGCTCGGGATATCCACGGCAACGACGCAAGCCCCAGGGCAGTTCGGATATCCCGATGGCCTGTCATCGACTCGACACCCGCTCATCCGCGTGGACCACCCGAACGCATCGAAGCCCTCGACCGGCCGGGTCAATCCTGTCCCGAACAGGGCATCCACGATCAGCGATCCGGCTTGCCAGTCCTCAGGCGGAAGGTGAAATTCCTCGTCGACATAGGGCTTCACGTCCCCCATCTCCCGCCAGCGTCGCGCGTTCTCCGCCGCGTCCGGCGGCAGCTTCGCCTCGTCGCCGTAGAGCAAGACTTCGACCTCCCAGGCGCGCTCGCGCAGCAGCCGCGCCACCACGAAGCCGTCGCCGCCGTTGTTGCCGGGGCCGCAAATGACCACGGCCCGGCGCGGCGCCGTCGCAAGCTCGGGGCGCCAATCCAGAATCGCCTCGACCACGCCTCGCCCCGCGCGCTCCATCAGCTCGAGGCCGGTGACCTCCCCGGAGTCGATGGCTGCCTTCTCGACGGCCCGCATTTGCTCGGCGGTCAGGAGCTCGGTCATTGCGGCTCGGTCCCTTCCTTTTGCCTGGACACGGCGGGTCGGATTTCTGCTCAGAAAAGCGTCAACCTGCACAATATATCGTCAGAACCGCTGACGACTCTTCGCGCATCACCCCCCAGGCGCCCCGGCTCTCGGCCCCGACCCGGTTTTGGCACGGTCCCTGCATCTTCTCCCGCAGTCACTCTTGCGTGGCGGGCGCCCGCCCGGCCACGCCGCAACGCACGGAGGGAGAGCGCAGTGAAAAAGGTCGAAGCAATCATCAAGCCCTTCAAGCTCGACGAGGTCAAGGAGGCGCTCCAGGAGATCGGCATCCAGGGCCTGTCCGTGCTCGAAGCCAAGGGCTTCGGCCGCCAGAAGGGCCACACCGAGCTCTACCGCGGCGCCGAGTACGTCGTCGACTTCCTGCCCAAGGTGAAGATCGAGGTCGTCATCGCCGACGACCAGCTCGACAACGTCGTCGAGGCCATCGTCGGAGCCGCCAAGACCGGCAAGATCGGCGACGGCAAGATCTTCATCTCGACCGTGGAGCAGGCCATCCGCATCCGCACCGGCGAGGAGGGCGCGGACGCTCTCTGAGCGTCCGCCCGCGCGCCGGCCCGCAAGGTCAAATTCCAACCAAGCCTGAGGAACAAGGGGATCACCCATGAGCAAAGGAGCCGAACTGGTCAAGCGGATCAAGGACGAGGAGATCGCCTATGTCGATCTCCGCTTCACGGATCCGCGCGGCAAGCTGCAGCACGTCACCGCGCTGTCGGACATCGTCGATGAGGACTGGGCGGACGACGGCTGGATGTTCGACGGCTCGTCGATCGCCGGCTGGAAGTCCATCGACCAGTCCGACATGAAGCTGGTGGTGGACACCGACAGCGGCTTCATCGATCCGTTCTACGCTGAGAAGACGCTGGCCGTGTACTGCACCGTGGTCGAGCCGGACACCGGCGAGTTCTACGACCGCGACCCGCGCGCCACCGCGCTGAAGGCCGAGCAGTATCTCAGGAATTCGGGCATCGGCGACACCTCGTTCTGGGGGCCCGAGGCCGAGTTCTTCATGTTCGACGACGTGCGCTTCAACGTCTCGATGAACAAGGTCGGCTATGAGGTCGACGCGATCGACGGCGCCTGGAACACCGACACCGAGTACGAGATGGGCAACATGGGCCACCGGGCCCAGGTGAAGGGCGGCTACTTCCCCGTCAACCCGACCGACGCCGCCCAGGACATCCGCTCGGAGATGCTCTCGACCATGAAGCGGATCGGGCTGAAAGTCGACAAGCACCACCACGAGGTAGGCTCATGCCAGCACGAACTGGGGCTCCTCTTCGGCTCACTGGCCGAGCAGTGCGACGCGCTGCAGAACTACAAGTATGTGGTCCACAACGTCGCCCATGCCTACGGCAAGTCGGTCACCTTCATGCCGAAGCCGATCAAGGGCGACAACGGCACCGGCATGCATGTCAGCCAGTCGATCTGGAAGGACGGCCGGCCGCTCTTCGCCGGCGACCAGTACTCCGACCTCTCGGAGATGGCGCTCTACTACATCGGCGGCATCCTCAAGCACGCCAAGGCGCTCAATGCCTTCACCAACCCGGCGACCAACTCCTACAAGCGCCTGATCCCGGGCTTCGAGGCGCCCGTTCTGCTGGCCTACTCTGCGCGCAACCGCTCGGCCTCGATCCGCATCCCGTGGACCGAGAACCCGAAGGCCAAGCGCGTCGAGGTGCGCTTCCCCGACCCCGCGGCGAACCCCTACCTCGCCATGTCGGCGATGCTGATGGCCGGGCTCGACGGCATCCAGAACAAGATCCACCCGGGCGAGCCCGCCGACAAAGACCTCTACGACCTGCCGCCCGAGGAGCTGGCCGACATCCCGACCGTCTGCGGCTCCTTGCGCGAGGCGCTGGGCGCGCTCGAGGCGGATCACGAGTTCCTGCTGGCCGGCGACGTCTTCACGCGCGCGCAGATCGAGGGCTACATGGACCTCAAATGGGAGGAGGTGTACAACTACGAGCACACCCCCCACCCGATCGAGTTCCAGATGTACTATTCCTGCTGACGCGGCGGGAACGCTGGTGCACGGGAGGGCGGAGCCGCGGCCCCGCCCTTCGCGTTCCGGAGGACTGGATGCCCGAGCTGCCGGACGAGATGACCGCCCCCTCGCTCGCCGATTTCGAGCGGATGGCGCGCTCCGCCCGCGAGGCGCTGCCCAAGCCCTTCCGCGCCCCCTCGGCAGGGCTGGTGGTCCGTGTCGCCGACTTCGCCGACGACGACACGCTCGACGAGATGGGGATCGAGGACCCGTTCGAGCTGACCGGGCTCTACAAGGGCGTGGCGCTAACCGAGAAGTCGGTCGCGGACGTTGCCACCGAGCCGGACGCCGTCTGGCTCTACCGCCGGCCGATCCTCGAGGAGTGGATCGAGCGGGGCGACGTGGAGCTCGCGGCGCTGGTCGCCCATGTGCTGGTGCACGAGATCGCGCATCATTTCGGCTTCTCGGACGAGGACATCGCGGCCATCGACGACTGGCGGTTGTGAGCCTGGCACGGCGGGCTTGCGAGTCGGGCGCGCGGGTGTCCACGCGTGGGCACATGCTTAAGATATTGACGTAAATGGATTTTCTCATTGGCGCTTTCGTGGCGGCCACGCCCTAGCGGATCCGCACCTCGCCCAGGTCGGGCGGCTCGAGCGTGCGGACGTACTCGATGATCCTATCGATCTCCTCGAGCGTCAGGCGCATCGGGTGGATGGGCGGGGGACGGTTGATCGGGAAGGGATCGGTGACGCCCTCGATCTGGGTGATGGCGGCGTGCGGAGGCTCGGCGTAGAAGGCGCGCATGCGGTCCTCCCAGTTCTCCCGCCCGCGCATGACGGCGAAGGAGGGGGTCGAGCCGATGCCGCCCATGCGGTTCTTCTCGCTGACGACGTGGCAGCGGCCGCAGTGCAGGAGGGTCAACTTCTCGCCGGGTTTGTAATCCTGGGCCCGGACCTCCGCCCCGGCCGCGGCGCCGAGTCCCGCCAGAAGGGCCAGAAGGATGCGCCCCGCCATCGTCCGCCGTCTCCCCGTTCGCTTTTTCGCGATGCTAGGCAACGGTGGGGCGGCGAGGCAAGCCCCCGGATCTAGCGCCCAACGCTAACGCCCCAGTCGGCCAGCACGCGGTCGCGCTCGGCGTCCGGCTCCGTCGGCACGTCGCGGAGGCCGGGCGCATGGCCGGAATAGCGGGGGCCGGGCGCCGGCTGCTCCGGGCTGCCCGCAAAGGTGCTGCGGGCGCGGTTGTGCGGGTGTGCCGGCGCCTCGCCGAGACCGAGGACGGGGG
>JBEPXW010000160.1:0-5137 GCA_041641715.1 Pseudomonadota bacterium | reverse complement strand
ACCATCATCCAGGACCTCGAGTGGCATTTCCACGGCGCGCTGCTCTTGCTCACCTTCGGCTTCGGCTACCTGATGAACGCGCATGTCCGCGTCGACATCTTCCGCGACGCCCTGTCGCGCAAGGCCCAGGCCTGGTTCGAGCTCTTCGCCCTCGTCGTGATGGCGATCCCGTTCCTCGGCTTCATGATCTACTACTCGTGGATCTTCGTCGCGATCTCCTACGAGCAGGGCGAGGGATCCGAGTCGATGACGGGCATCCCGTGGCGCTACGTCATCAAGGCCTTCATGCTGATCGGCTTCACGGTGGCGCTGATGGCGGTGCTGGCCACGCTCGCACGCCTCGTGGTCTACCTGTTCGGCCCGCCCGACGAGAAGGAGGCAGCGCACCGGGACCTCGTCGTCTTCGCCCACGAGGACCCCGCCTCCCGCGCCCTCGAGGAGGCGCATGCCGCCACCGAGCGCGCGGTCCACGACGCCCGCCTGGCGCGGCGCGAGGTCACGAGAAACGACAGGAACGGGGGAGGGCGCTGAGCCATGTGGGAGGCCGCCTACGACCACCTCTACGACTACATCGGCGCCTACATGTTCCTGGCGCTGGCGCTGATGCTGTTCTCCGGCATGCCGGTCGCCTTCGCGCTCGGCGGCGTGGCGCTGATCTTCGGGCTCGCCGGGATCTGGCTCGACGTGCTGGACGTCGCCGTGTTCTTCCAGATCATCCAGCGCATCTGGGGCGGCGACGGCTCCTCCGGGGCGGTGCAGAACCCGATTCTCGTGGCGATCCCCTGCTTCGTCTTCATGGGCACCATGCTCGAGCGCTCGCGCGTGGCCGCGGACCTCCTGCACATCCTGCAGGTGATGCTGCGGCGGATTCCCGGCGGGCTCGCCCTCTCGGTCACGGTGATGGGCACGATCATGGCGGCCACGACCGGGATCATCGGCGCCTCGGTCGTGATGATGACGCTCCTGGCGCTGCCCACCATGCTCAACCAGCGCTACTACACGCCGCTCGCCACCGGCACGCTCGCGGCCTCGGCCACCCTCGGCATCCTGATCCCGCCCTCGATCATGCTGGTGCTGATGGCGAACCTGCTCGCGGTCTCGGTCGGCAACCTCTTCATCGGCGCCATCCTGCCGGGCCTCGTCCTCTCCGGGCTCTATTTCGTCTACATCATCACGCGCTGCTCGCTGCGCCCCGAGCTGGCGCCGCCGCTGCCCGAGGACGCCATCGACCTCGCGCCGACAAGGCAGCGCAACACGCTGCTCTTCTTCGCTCTCTCGGGGGCCTTCGTCGGCATCGCGATCCTCGGCATGCGGGCGGGGGCGGCGGAGTGGCTGAACTGGCCGCTGATGGCCTTCCTCGCCGTCTTCGCCACCGCCATGACCATCGGGCGGGTGGAGGGCGACTCGCTCTTGGGCGGCATCCTCAAGGGCTTCGTGCCGCCGATCTTCCTGATCGTCCTCGTGCTCGGCTCGATCTTCGCCGGCTGGGCCACGCCGACCGAGGCGGCGGGCGTCGGCGCCTTCGGCTCGCTGGTGCTCGCCACCTTCAACCGCACGCTGACGAGGGAAGTTCTCACCGAGGTGGTCCACCGCACGGCGCTGACGACGGCAATGATCTTCTTCATCTTCGTCGGCGCCACCGCCTTCTCGACCATCTTCCGCAACGTCTACGGCGAGGACCTGATCATCGAGCTGATCGAGTGGCTCGAGTTCGGCCCCTGGCCGCTGCTCTTCGTGCTGATGTTCTCGGTGTTCCTCTTGGGCTTCTTCTTCGACTGGCTGGAGATCACGCTGATCATCCTGCCGGTGTTCGCCCCCGTGATCGAGACAATGGCCCCCGCCTTCGCCACCCATCTCGGCCTCGAGGCGCCGACCAACCTCGCCGCACGCAACTACGTCGAGCAACAGGTGATCTACTGGTTCGCGATCCTCGTCGCCATCAACCTGCAGACCTCGTTCCTGACCCCGCCCTTCGGCTTCGCGCTCTTCTACATGAAGGGCGTGGCGCCGAGCGACGTGAAGATGCAGGAGATCTACCGCGGGATCATTCCCTTCGTGCTCCTGCAGCTCATCGGGCTGGCCATCGTCGTGCTCTACCCGGAGCTCGCGCTCTGGCTGCCCAGGATCATGCTGGAGTAGCGTTCAGGCGGGCAGGTCGAGCCGCGTCTCGGCGGGGCGCGTCCGCGCGATCACACGCCCCTTCGCGATCACGGCGCGCCGCGCCGGCCTCAGCCGGATCGCCTCTGCCGGGTCGGCGGCGTCGAGCACCACGAGGCTCGCGAGCTTCCCCGGCGCGAGGCCGTAGTCGGCGAGCCCCATGATCCGCGCCGGCGCCTCCGCGACCATCTCGAAGCACTGCCGCATGGCGGCGGGGCTCGTCATCTGGGCAAGATGCAGCCCCATATGCGCGGCGTCCAGCAGGTCGCCGGTGCCGAGCGCGTACCACGGGTCCATCACGCAGTCCTGCGCGAAGGCGACCTCGACGCCGCCCGCGAGCAGCTCCGGTACCCGTGTCAGCCCGCGCCGCTTCGGGTAGCTCTCCATGCGCCCCTGCAGCGTCACGTTGACCAGCGGGTTGGCGATCGCCGCGACGCCGGACTCGGCGATCAGCGGGATCAGCTTGGCGGCGTAGGCGTTGTCCATCGAGTGCATGGAGGTCAGGTGCGAGCCCGCGACCCGGCCCCCGAGCCCGCAGCGCACCGTCTCCGCGGCCAGCGTCTCGACATGGCGCGAGGCCGGGTCGTCGGTCTCGTCGCAATGCAGGTCGACCATCAGCCCCCGGTCGGCGGCCAACTCGCAGGCCGCGCGCACGGAGGCCGCGCCGTCGGCCTGGGTGCGCTCGAAATGCGGGATGCCGCCGACCACGTCGACGCCGCGCTCGAGCGCCCATTCCACATTGGCGGCGCCGTTCGCGCTCCGGTACCAGCCATCCTGCGGGAAGGCGACGAGATGGAGGTCCATCCAGGGCCGAACCCGCTCGCGCACGTCGAGGAGCGCCTCGACGCCCACAAGCCGGTCGTCGCAGACGTCCACGTGGCTGCGTATCGCCAGGAGCCCCTTGGCCGCCGCCGTCTCGCAGTAGCGCAGCGCCCGCTCGACCACCGCCTCCGGCGTCAGCATGGGCTTCAGCTCGCCCCAGAGCCGGATCCCCTCGAGCAGCGTCCCCGTCTCGTTGATCCGCGGCGTGCCGTAGGAGAGCGTCGCGTCCATGTGGAAATGCGCGTCGACGAAGGGCGCGGAGACGAGCCCGCCGTCAGCCTCGATCACCTCCCCCGCGTCAGCCGCGATGCCGGGCTCCACCGCCGAGATGCGATCGCCCCGGATGGCGATGTCGGCCTGCCGGCCGTCGGCCAGCACGCCGCCCCTGACCAGGATGTCGATGCTCATGCGCCCCCTCCAGCGGTGCGCCGGCGCCTATTTCAGCGGCATCGCCGTCTCGGCCAGCCGCGCCCAGTAGGAGACGCCCACGGGGATGATCTCGTCGTTGAAGTCGTAAGCCGGGTGGTGGAGGTTCGCCGTGTCGCCTTGGCCGAGGAAGATGAAGGCGCCGGGCCGCGCCTCCAGCATGTAGGAGAAGTCCTCGGTGCCGAGCACCGGCGGCGCGTCGCGCGTGACCCGGCCCTCGCCGGCGATGCCCTCGGCCACCTCCGCGGCGAAGGCTGTCTCGGCCTCGTGGTTGACGGTCACGGGATAGCTGGGATGGAAATCGAAGGTCGCGGCGGCGCCGTAGGCGGCGGCGATATGCTCGACCATGCCGCGCAGCCGCTGCTCGACCATTTCGCGCACTTCCTGGCGCAGCGCGCGCATGGTGCCCTTCATGTGCACCGTCTGCGGGAGCACGTTGAAGCTGTCGCCGCCCGTGCGCAGCGTCGAGACCGAGAGCACGGCGGAGTCGATCGGGTCGACGTTCCGCGACACCACTGACTGAATCGCTTGCATGAGGCTCGCCGCCACCAGGGTCGCGTCGATACCCTGGTGCGGCTTGGCCGCGTGCGCCCCCTTACCCTCGATGTCGATGGTGAAGTCGTCGCAGGACGCGAGCATCGGGCCCGGCCGGATGGCGAACTCGCCGACCGGCACGCCGGGCGCATTGTGCATGCCGAAGACCTGGGTCACGCCGAAGCGCTCCATCAGCCCGTCCCTCACCATCGCGTCGCCGCCGCCGCCCGACTCCTCGGCGGGCTGGAAGATGAGCACCGCGGTGCCGTCGAAGTTGCGCGTCTCGGCCAGATACTTCGCCGCGCCCAGCAGCATCGCCGTGTGACCGTCATGGCCGCAGGCGTGCATCTTCCCCGGCACCTCCGAGGCATGAGACACGCCGCTCGCCTCCTCGATCGGCAGCGCGTCCATGTCGGCGCGCAGGCCGACGACCCGGCCCGAGCCGCTCCCGCGGCCCCGGATCACGCCGACGACGCCGGTGCGGCCGATGCCCTCGACGACCTCATCCACGCCGATCTCGCGGAGCTTGGCGGCGACGAAGGCCGCCGTCTCGTGGACGTCGAAGCCGAGCTCCGGCTTGCGGTGCAGCGCACGGCGCCAAGCGGTGATCTCGTCGTGAAGGTCGGCGGCTCTGTTGATGACGGGCATGGCGGTGCTCTCCTCTTCGCGGCCTCAGGCGTCCGGGCCGTTGCCGCCGCGGGGCTTCAGGTGCTCGGCATAGACCGGGATCGCGTCCTCGAGCGTGCGCGACGTGTCCGTGGTCTCGCGCGTCTCCTCGGCGAAGGGTGTGCGGGCGAGCACGGCGAAGACCTCCGCCGCGCCCTCGTGGAAGCCCGGCGTGACGCCGGCGGCGGCGAGCGTCGCGGCGATCTCCTCCATCTCGCCGATCCAGCGCCCGGCATCCGCCGGGATGCGCGGGATCCGCGCCCGCATGGCCTCGAGCGCGGCGGGCTGGCTGTTGGCGTACTCGCCGATCAGCTCGTCGAACACGCCCATCCGCCAGGCCGCCATCAGCAGCGCCGTGTGCAGCGTCCAGGTCCCCTTGGTGAGCCCCGCATAGACCATCTTGAGCGCCGAGGCGCGCCCGACCTCGGGGCCGAGGGGGAAGACCGCGATCCCCTTGCCGTCGAGCCGCTCCATCGGCGCCGTGTCCGCGCCGGAGACGTGGAAGCGCGTCGGCGGCCCCTTGCCCGGCGCG
>JBEPXW010000159.1:0-5149 GCA_041641715.1 Pseudomonadota bacterium | reverse complement strand
CGCCGCCCGGTCCGCGAGGCTCTCCGGGATCTCCGGCCAGTCGGCATGCACCAGCAGCGTGTCGCGCCTGGCGATCTGGCCCCAGAGCTCCTCCGTCACGAAGGGCATGAAGGGGTGCAGCAGCTTCAGGCACTGGTCGAGCGCCCAGGCCATGGTGGCCCGCGTCTCGTCGCGGGGGCCCGCGTCCTCGCCGTAGAGGAGCGGCTTCGAGAACTCCACGTACCAGTCGCAGAAGACGCCCCAGACATGGGCGTAGAGCCCGTTCGCCGCGTCGTTGAAGCGGTAGCCCTCGAGCGCGGCCTGCGTCTGCGCCGCCACCCGCGCGGTCTCGCCGACGATCCACCTGTTGAGCGTCTGCTCGACCTTGCCCGGGTCGAAGCCCGCCACCGGCTTGCATTCGTTCATCTCGGCGAAGCGCGCCGCGTTCCAGATCTTGGTGGCGAAGTTCCGGTAGCCCTCGACCCGGTTGACCGAAAGCTTGATGTCGCGCCCCATCGCCGCCATCGAGGCAAGCGTGAAGCGCAGCGCGTCGGCGCCGTATTGCTCGATCAGCTCGAGGGGATCGATCACGTTGCCGAGCGATTTCGACATCTTTTTGCCGTGCGCGTCGCGCACCAGCGCGTGGACGTAGATGTCGTGGAACGGGATCAGCGGGCGGCCCTCGCCGTCCTTCATGAAGTGCAGCCCGAACATCATCATCCGGGCGACCCAGAAGAAGATGATGTCGAAGCCGGTGACCAGCACCGAGGTCGGGTAGTAGCGCTCCAGCTCGGGCGTTTGCTCCGGCCAGCCGAGCGTCGAGAACGGCCAGAGGGCCGAGGAGAACCAGGTGTCGAGCACGTCCGGGTCGCGGGTGAGCGCCCGACCCCCGGCCTGCGCCGCGGCCTCCTCCTCGGTCTCGGCGCAGTAGGCCTTGCCCTCGTCGTCGTACCACACCGGGATCTGGTGGCCCCACCAGAGCTGGCGCGAGATGCACCAGGGCTCTATGTTCTCCATCCAGCGGAAATAGGTGTTCTCCCAGTTCCGCGGCACGAAGCGGGTCTCGCCGGCGCGCACCTTCTCGATGGCGGGCTTCGCCATTGTCGGCGCGTCGACGAACCACTGGTCGGTCAGCCAGGGCTCGATCGGCACCTTCGAGCGGTCGCCGTGGGGGACGACATGCACCTCCTCGTCGATCCCGTCGAGCCAGCCCTGCTCCTCGGCCAGCGCGACGATGCGCTTGCGGGCGTCGAAGCGGTCGTGGCCGTCGAGCACCATGATCTCGGGGGAAGGCTGGCAGCCTTGCAGGAAAGGTGCGTTGCCTTCGAGCGTAATGTGAGCCTTCGCGTCCATCACGTTGATCTGCCGAAGATCGTGGCGCTTTCCGACCTGGAAGTCGTTGAAGTCGTGCGCGGGCGTTATCTTCACCGCGCCGGTGCCCTTCTCGGGGTCGGCGTGCTCGTCGGCGACGATGGGCATGCGCCGCCCGACGCCCGGCAGGACGCATTCGCTGCCGATCAGCCCGGCATAACGCGGGTCGTCGGCATGGACGGCGACCGCCGTGTCGCCGAGATAGGTCTCCGGCCTTGTCGTGGCGACAACGAGGTAGTCGCGCTCCTCCCAGGCGGTCGGGTTCCCGTCCTCGTCATGCTCCACGGGGTGCCGGTAGGTCACGCCGTCGGCGAGCGGGTAGCGAAAGCGCCAGAGCTTGCCCTTCTCCTCGACCTGCTCGACCTCGAGGTCCGAGATCGCCGTCTCGAAATAGGGGTCCCAGTTCACCAGCCGCTTGTCGCGGTAGATGAGCCCCTCGTTGTAGAGCTGGACGAAGACCTTGAGGACGGCGGCCGACAGCCCGTCGTCCATGGTAAAGCGGTCGCGCGACCAGTCGCAGGAGGCGCCGAGCCGCTTGAGCTGGTTCAGGATCAGCCCGCCGGACTGCTCCTTCCACTCCCAGACCTTGTTCACGAAGGCCTCGCGGCCCATCTCGCGCCGGCTCTCGTTGCCCGCGGCGGCGAGCTCGCGCTCGACGACCATCTGGGTGGCGATGCCGGCGTGGTCGGTGCCGGGCTGCCAGAGGACGTCGGCCCCCTGCATGCGCTTCCAGCGCACCAGGATGTCCTGGAGCGTGTTGTTGAGCGCGTGGCCCATGTGCAGCGAGCCGGTGACGTTCGGCGGCGGGATGACGATGGTGAACGGCTCCGCCCCGGGGCGCGCGCCTGAGCCCGCGCGGAACGCGCCCGCTTCCTCCCACCGGGCGTAGATGCGCCCCTCGGCCGAGGCCGCGTCGAACGTCTTGTCCATGCTCTCGCTCGCTGTCCGCTCTGCGGGCGGTCTATTAACCCGCAGCGCGGCCAGGTTAAAGGGGGAGTCTCGCGAGAGTCACCGGTTCCGAAGCATCGCGTGCGCGACTTCCTCGCGGATGATCTTCCGGATGTTCCGCGAAATCCGCTCCCCGAGTTCCCCTTCGAGTTCCTCGCGGATCAGCCGCCGCACGGTCTCCTCGAGCGCCGCCTCGTCAACCACGCCCCCCGCGTCGGCCTCCGCGGCCGGCCCCGCGGGCGTTTCCCCGAGGTCCTCCGCCTCGCCCTCGATCTCCGCCGCCATCGCCGCGAACATGCCTTGCGAGCGGTCCGGTTCTTGCTCTTCCGCCTCCACGGGAACGGTCTTGCCCGCATCGTCCAGATCAAGGGGCTCGAGGTCGGCCACCGTGGCCGTGGCCCCGGTCTCCGCGTCGCCCTCTCCGTTCATCTCCGGGAGCTTCCAGGGATCCTCGCCCGAGTCCGCGCCCGAATCCTCGCCCGGATCCGCGGACTCGCCAGCGACCGCCAGCTCGCCGGAGTCGTGCTTCCCGGACTCGTCCTTCCGGGACTCGTCTTCGCCAGAGTTCTCCTCGCCGGATTCCTGCTCGCGGGCGTCCTCCTCGCGGGAGTCCTCCTCGCCGGCAACGTCCTCAGCGGCGCCACGCATCGCGCCGGGGAACAGGGCGGCCCCGGTCTCCTCCGCCTCCCGCTTCGTCCTGTCCTCGTCGGTTTCCGTCTCGTCCTTGGGGTCCATCTCTTTCCCCTCCATCGGTTCCCGGCCGTCCGGCCGCGCATCGCTTGCAGGAAATGTGCCCTCCCTGTCGTCGCGATCCTCCCCCGATAGCCAGGAGGGGTCGGACGGGCCGCCCGCCTCCGGCGCGAGCGCCGCCTCCGACCCGCCGGTGTCCCCGGTCTGGTCGTCCGATCGCGACGTCTCGTTGTTCTGGTCCGTGTCCTGCGCGCCAGCCGCCCCGCCCAGCCGCGCGCGCATCCTGGCGAGGATGTCCTCCTCCTCCTCGGCCAAATCCTCCTCGCGGGCGGCTGAAGGCTTCGCGTCCCGGGCGTCGTTCGCGGCGCACCCGGACAGCACGAGCTCGTCTTCGGAGGACTCGTCGGTGCCGCCTGTCAGGATCAGCTCGTCCTCGGAATCGTCGTCCGTTGTCGGGTCGGGCGTCGCGCCGGCCTCTTCGGGCTCCGCGGGAGCGGCCTTGTAGGCCGGGCCAAGGACCAGCGGGTCCTCCTCGTCATCCGGCGCCGATGCCGCCGGTGTGGACGCGTCGACAGGGTCGGGCGCGGCGGCAGCTGCCGCGCCCCCGGCCCAAGCCTCCGATTTCGCGGCGGTCCCCGTAGCGGGCACCTCCGGTCGCTTCGGCTCTGCGGAGCGATCCGAGCCACCGCCGAAAAGTCTGGCGATGGAGCCGAAAATCCCTCGCCGGCCCTTCCGGGTCTTCGCGTCCTCGCTCATGCCTCGCGCCCCCCGCCGCGCCGCGTGCCGAACCGGCCGACGTCACCGCTCCCGCAACGCGTGCTCACGGCCTCCACGTGTACTGCCAGACGGTATCATCGGTCCGGTCATAGCCAAAGTTTCGATCACGGACCGTCTGGTAATAGGCGGAAGCCGGCTCGACGCTCTCGATATCGAGGCCGAGATGCTCGACCGTCAGCTTGCCAATCGCGGCGAGCAGTGTGTATGCAGCGACGTACTCGTCGCGCCGGGCCTCGATCAGGCTCGCGCGGGCGCTCAGCACCTCCTGCTCGGCATCGAGCACGTCGATGGTCGTCCGCGCGCCGACCTTGGCCTCCTCGTTCACGCCCTCAAAGGCCAGCTCGGCCGCACGCACCTCCAACTCGCCCGCCTGGATGGAGGCGCGCGCTACCTGGAGGTTGGCCCAGGCGATGCCGACCCGCTCGACCGCGGCGCGCATCTGGGCGGTCACCTGCGCCGAGGCGCGCTCGGCGAAGGCCTGCGCCTCGCGCACCCGCGAGTAGTTTGCGCCACCGCTCCAGATGGGGATCGTCAGGAATAGCCCGACCGCGGCCGACTCGAGCCGGCGGGTATCATCGCCGATGTCGCTGTTTGCGCTCTCCAAAACGCCCTGCAGCGAGAGCTGCGGCAGGAGCCTTCCAATCGCCGCGCGCACATCGCTGCCGGTCGCCTCGCGCTCGAGCCGCGCGGCGATGATCTGCGGATCCTGGAGGGCGGCGATCGCGGCCGCCTCGCTGGGGTTGGGCGGCAGATCCGGCAAGGGCGGCGGCGGCTGCAGATCGCCCACCGTCTCGCCGATCACCCGGCGATAGGTCTCGCGCGAGGCCTCGAGAGCGCCCTGCGTGGCGGCGAGGCGGCTCTGCGCGGCGGCCAGGCGGGCCCGGGCCTGCTCGACGTCCGTGCGCGTCACCTCGCCGACCTCGAAGCGCTCGCGCGCGGCGCGGAGCTGCTCGCTGAGGACGCGAACGTTGTTGCGTGCCACCTCGACGAGCTCCTCGTCGCGCAGGACGTCCATGTAGGCGGTCACGGCGTTAAGCAGGACCGACTGCTCGGTCGCGACCAGGATCGCCTCCTGCTCGCTGATCCGGGTCTCCGCCGCCTCGGTGGCGTTGGCGACCTGTCCGCCCGTGTAGAGCGGCTGCGTGAAACCCAGCGACACGCTGTTCGGGAAGGCATGATCCCAGCGGTCCGGCTGGCTCACAAACGGGGAAGTCGCGCGGTTCCGCTCGAAGACGTTGGCCTCGACGGACGCCTCTCCCTGAACCTGCAGACGGCCGCCGGCGCGGGCCTGCACGGCGCGCTCGGACTGGATCTTCACGTCCGCGCGGGCTGCCTCGATGTCCGGGCTGTTCCGGTAGGCCGCGACGAGCGCGTCGGCGAGCGA